>JAHHSP010000179.1 GCA_020025115.1 Collinsella sp.
GCGTCGCATCGACCTGCCTTGCGACGCCGACGAGATGTTCTTCGCTGTGACCGCGCCCGCCGCACGTGTGGGCGCGTCGCCGCGTCCCGACGCCTTCAGCGCCGATGCGGACCCACTCGCCGTCACGGAGGACCCCAAGCGGATCAGGCTGGCCCGCGTCGATCGCGTCACGTGGATCGGCGAGTGGCTCGAACGACATGGCCTGCCGTGCCAGGGCGTCTTCATGGACAATGGCCCCAGTTTGGAGGACGCGGTGTTTGTCGAGGATGCGGGGCCCTTCTCCACGGTGCTCCCACCTCGCCGCTTCCTCTTGCTGCGCGATGACTCCCAAGAACCCATCGACGACATGGAATTCGACTACCTCACGCATGTCGCCCATGATTTCGAGCTCATCATGGAAGGGGCCCTGCAGCAGAAGAGCGAGCGCCGCATCGCCCAGACGCTGCAAGCGGGCATGCGCAACGATCTCGGTGCCGTTCCCGGCATCACGACCGATTCGCTCTATTCGTCCGCCACGCGCCAGGCGCTCGTGGGCGGTGACTTCTACACGCTCATTCGCCTACCCGACGACCGCGCCGTCATGATCTTGGGAGACGTGTCGGGCAAGGGCGTCGAGGCCGCCTCGATGTCCGCCCTCGTCAAGACGGCGCTCACCGCCTATGCCTGGGAGGGCACGAGCCCCGCTCGCATGGCGCGCTCGCTCAACCGAATGCTCATGAGCTTCTCGCGGGTGGAGACCTTTGTCACGGTGTTCATCGCCAAGATCGATTTGCGCCACGGCAGGGCGACGTACTGCTCGGCGGGCCATCCGCCCACCATGTTGCTGAGGCGGGATGCGTCCGGCGGTGTTGAGGCGGAGCTGCTGAGTGTTCAATCAGGGGTCGTGGGCGCGTTCCCCTCCATGGTGTATGAGAACGGCGCGTTCACCTTCAATCCCGGAGACATCCTGTTCATGTACACCGACGGCGCCATCGAGGCCCGCGATGCAACGGGCGGCTTCTTCGGCGAGGCCCGTTTACGCGAGACCCTTCTGCGCGCCGCCCCCGCCGGCATCGACGGCCTGTGTTCAAAGGTCCTGGCGGAACTCGATGCGTTCACCGGGTCCGCGCTCGACGACGACATCGCCCTCGTCGCGCTTCACATGGACGAGTCCCAGGGGCGCGCGCATGGTCGCCCTGCGGACTGAACAGGGTATCGAATGGGGGAGTTTGGGGAACCATAGCAGCATGAATGAGTGGAACGACATAGCCGTCATCGCGCCCACGACCGACATCGACCTCGCGTCGGTGCCGCGGTTGCGCGAGCAGGTCGACACCTTGATCGACAACGGTGTGCGACGCATTTTGGTGAATTGCCAGAATGTGACGTTCATCGATTCGACGGGGCTCGCCTTCCTGCTGTCGCGTGCCCGCTCCCTATACGGGCGGGAAGGGCTTCTGTCGCTCGTGAACGCATCCTCCGATGTCGCGCGCTTTTTGCAGATCGCGCGCCTGATCGACATACTGCACGTGTCGACCGTCGAGCGCCCCTCCATCCCGGTCATAGCCCCTGACGTGCCGCCGCTATGGAGCAAGAGCTTCACCATCCAGCGTGGCGTGGAGCATCTCGCCGAATACCGCCATCGAGTGGTGGAGCTTTTGGGCACGCTTCCGCTCACGCGCGAGGAATGCTTCGATATGGCCCTTGCCGCCGGAGAGGCGCTTTCCAATGCGTACGACCATGCTTGCGGCGGCGAGGGCGGTTCCATGAGCGTCTACGCGTATTCCGACCGCGTGGTCATGGAGGTGCGCGATTGCGGATGCGGCTACGAGATAGCGGACGGGGAGGAGCCTGTCGAGAGCCTTGAGCGCGGTCGCGGTATCAAGCTCATGCGCATGCTAGTGGATAGCGTGGAGGGGCGTCGGCGCACGGATGCGCCGGGCACGCAGGTCCGTTTGATCAAACTGGTGGGATAGGGGCGAGCGAACCCATGCGAAACGGTCGCCCGCGGGTGGTCGCCGAGAAGAAAACGGACGCCCCGAAGGGCGCCCGTGTGCGATGTCATGGAGGCGGCTCCCGGACTCGAACCGGGGGTAAAGGC
>JAHHSP010000018.1 GCA_020025115.1 Collinsella sp.
TCCCCATACCCTACGAGGTTCGTTCGGCCCACCCTGACGGCTACTTCCTCGAGGTCGAGGGCGCGTGCATGAGCCGCGTCTACCCCGAGGGGTGCCACATCTACATCGACCCGCGCCAGCAGCCGCGCAACGGCTCGGTCGCGGTGGTCTCCATCGACGGCGCGGACTACGTGATGCGCCGCCTGTACAACACGGGGCGCACCGTCGTGCTGTCCCCGGACTCGTGGGACGACTGCTACGAGGACATAGTCATAACGGGGGAGGACGAGCGCACGGTGGAGTACGTCGGCACCGTGGTTTGGTTCCAACCCGCGGAGGAGATGGAGTAGGAGGGGGCGCCGAAGGGGTGATTGTCTATGGACCTTCAGGGAGTGGTGCAGGCGGTCGTTATCGCCGGCGGGACGGTCATAGTCTCCTCCGTCGTATCGGTCATCTCGGGCGCGAGTTGGAGGCTGTCTGCCAGGCGCGACCTCGAGCTGCATGATGATCTTGCCGCCCATGCGCGTTGCGATGAGGAGCGCGAGGTGGCTGAGGCGATGCGCATAAGGGCCTTCGAGAGGGCGAGGCGCGGTGCGACGCGCAAGAACAGGGTGCTGAGCGCGCTCGGGTCGGCTTTCGGCTTCGCGCCAGCGACCATGATCTGTCTGGCGATCTCGGGCTTCTATATCCTTATCGACCCCGATGGCTTCGGTTCCCCCAAGAGCATCCTCGCGATCATGGGGGTCGCCATCTCAATCGACGCCGCCTGCCATGCCGCCCAGTGGGCGCTAGACAAAAAGGCTGAACGGGAAAACAGTCCAGCCGAGAAGGATGTGAGCCGCGAGCGACAGGAGGAAGTAAGCATACGGGTAGATGATCAGGAATCGAGTTAAGAAGTCGGGCATGGCGGACCCTTTCGGAGTCTTTGGCTGCTGGGGCCACTGTACGAGATGTGTAGCCAACGGTACCGTGGTTTGGTTCCAACCCGCGGAGGAGATGGAGTAGGGATATGGGGCTGTTCGATATTTTTAAGAAGAAGCCGGAGGGGCATTGCGTCGAACGGGCGGAGTACGTTCCCGCTAGAAGGCCGCTTCCGAGCGGTTACGGTGTACGTATAGATGAGTTCCACCCGAAATGGCGCGACGAGTTCCCTGACTTCCCATATGAGTTCGACGGTCGCCCTGCATTGCGCACCGGGTTTACGGAACGCATGCGCGACGTGTTTAGCTTCGCGCCGGAGGATGCCGCGAAGGTCGAGGCGATATTCGAGAGGGCGGACGAGCTGCTTGCTTCCGCTCACGAATTGGCCGAGTTCCCGCGCTTTTCCATCCCGAGGCCCGATCTCTCTGAAGGTGGCAGCATCTCGTCATTTCCGACGTGCTGGATCAGGTGCATACCGTTCACGGAGAAGACGAAGCGCATATCGAAGTTCCCGTTCAGGCTCGAGTACTCAACCGGGATGATGCATTGCGCTGGACGGCCGGACGCAACGGTCGAGCTCAGGGCGGATCTGTTCCCGGATGGCACTCCCGGGCGTATTGAAAGCCAGTACGCGGAATTCAAACGAGGGGGCAGCTTCGGCCATTTTTGGACCGTCACGGCAAAGGGCGTCAAGGGCGAAATGGTTGTTTCGCGCATAGCCGAGTCGTCGCCCGATGGTGGGATGCCGACCCTATATTCGATTGGCAGATGATTGGCGGTTACATGCATATGATGCGATACATGCACCAGACGATGGAAGCATACAGTGCGATCTTAGCCGCCCTTCCGGCTATGCGCCCCATCTTGCGAGTCAAGTCGTGCACCTCCATGCGCGCTCCTTTCTATTATTTGCATTTTGAGGACGGTGTCGCATGTTGAGAGACCAGTTAGACCAGCGCACTGAGGCCTATCTAGCCGAGTTGGTCGCCAACGCGGATGAGGCTGGCGATGTTGATATTGTCGATTTCTCGACACCGGAGTATCGGGAACTTAAGCGTCTTGGCGCATTCGACAGTACGTCTGAGTACATCGACATGACCGCTCGCGTGACGCTCTCGTATTCGGCTCTATCACATATCGGATCGAGGGAACGCGAGGACGCTCAACCCGGTGGACGTGGCGTTGGCAGGAAGGTCGCAAGTTTTCTTGGGTCGTTGGTCGGGTCCGCGATTAAGGAATTCATGGAGTGAACGCCGTAGGCATCTACGTCGATGGTTGATGAAGGCGCCTCGTCAGCCGAGCGGGAACACGGCCCGTCCGAGGAGGATGTGGCAGGTGAGCGCCATGACAAGGTGGGCGTACGGGTGGATGACCAGAAGTCGAGTTAGGAAATCGGACATGGCGGATCCTTTCGAAGTTATCGGATCATATGGACACCATATGTGATGTGTAGCAACGGTCGCCATGCGCCCGCGCATAGTGAGGAAAGGGATGAGGACGTGATGGGCGAAACGGAGAAGGGTGGGTCGGCAAAACTCGAATCCGACGCACAGATCGTGTGCGACGCGGTCGTCGCGATGGTATCCGGCTTGGGGTACCCGCGCGAGGTCGCTGTTGCCGTGTCCGTGACGGCCGGATCGAGGCTCATCGAGCTGACGGAGGAGATCAGATAGACAGGCACGGTACCTTTTTTCGAGCGAGACAGGGCGTTCGGACTGGGAGGTGCCGCATGTTCGGGAGGTTCGTTATGGAACGCAGGGAAGTCGTTTATAGACTTGGGGGCGTCGACCCGGATGAAGGGGTCGATGTTTACGAGCTCGTGAAGTACCTGAATAAGTTCGACGATCTCGTGCGCCTTGCCGTCAGGGAGGCGGGATATGACGGGGAGCTCCAGATACGCGTCCGTCCGTTCAAGGAAGGGTCCTTCCTTACCGAGTTCGTGATAGAGAGCGGTCTGGTCGATTTCCTGACCTCGAACGAGGTCGACGCGGTTCTGAAGGGGCTGGAAATCCTCGGGATGGCCGGTACGGCTGCCGCGGGTATCCCCAGGGTCGTGCGCGCGGTCCGCGGGTTCACAGACAAGTTCAGGAAGAACGATGACGGCACGTTCACCTATGGTCGCGGGGCCGATTCCGTGACGGTCGACGCCGCGACCCACGGCGCGCTGCAGAATCCGAAGGTCGCGGAGCTGTATAGCGATGTTGCGGTCGGGCCCGTCGCGGAGTTCAGCGGAGTGGTTCAGCAGGTAAACATCTACATGCGCGATCCGGGCAGCGAGGACGATGGAGTGTCATCGGGTGCGGCGTTCACACGCGAGGATTCGGCGGACTTCAACACCTACGCAAAGACAGCGGCGGCGGTCGATGAGCTCGAGTACACCGAGAGCGTGCTTGTGAACAGGGGCATCTGGCTGAGGCCCGTATCCGGCTCTTATGGCGGCGCCGAGAAGGGATATTCCTTCTGCTTCGGGGTGGGTGACGACGCGAAGCTCTATAAACAGGTGCGCATCGAGGACGCCGATTTCCTGGAGCGCCTGGCGAGCGGAGAGGTCAGGTTCACCTCCGGCGACCTGCTCCAGGCCAACCTCGAAGTCACGGAGCGGGTCCATAAGAGTGGGTTGAAGAAGGCGTCGTACAGGATTCTCAAGGTGGTCGATTACCGCCCTCTGAAGGTTCCACATCAAGAATCCTTTGCGGACTTCATAGACGGTGAAGGGGCTGTCTGATTCGATTCCTGTTTAAAAGGCTAGGCCCCGCGCATATGGGCGGCAACCCTGCGCGAGGCCGCAAACAAAAACCACCCCCGAAGGGAAGGCAAGGACATTATGGCACAGGCTGCGGCGATATATGCGCGGTTCTCATCTCACAACCAGCGCGAGGAGTCCATAGACGACCAGGTGCGCGTGTGCCGCGCGCGGGCGGCCTCGGACGGTTGCCCGGTGGTCGCGGTGTACGCCGACCACGCGATCAGCGGCACGACCGACAGGCGCCCCGAGTTCCTGCGCATGGTCGCGGACGCGGGCAAGGGCAGGTTCGACCGCCTCTACGTCTACAAGCTCGACCGCTTTGCCCGCAACCGGTTCGATTCCGCCACGTACCGCGCGAAGCTCCGCAAGGCGGGCGTCGATGTGGTGAGCGCCTCGGAGCGCGTCCCGGACGGCCCCGAGGGCATCATGCTCGAGTCCGTGCTCGAGGGCATGGCGGAGTACTACAGCGCGAACCTCTCCCAGAACATACGGCGCGGCATGGAGGGCAACGCCATGCAGTGCCGGTCGAACGGCGCGCGTTTCTACGGGTACCGCTCCGAGGGCGGCCGATACGTGGTGGACGAGGACGAGGCGGTGGTGGTGCGTCGCGCGTTCCGCGAGGTCGCGGGCGGCTCGACGGTGTCCGAGGTGTGCCGCGGTCTCAACGCGGACGGGATCAGGACGAGGCGCGGCAAGGAGTGGCGCGTCGCGACGATGTCGAAGATGCTGCGCAGCGACCGCTACATAGGGACGTACGCGTGGGGCGAAACGGTCGTGCCGGGAGGCATGCCCGCCATCGTGGACGAGCAGACCGCGCTGAGGGCGAGGGACAACATGGCCAAGAGGGGCGGCTTCCACCGAATCGGCAAGCACTCGTACCCGCTGGCCGGGCTGCTGCGCTCCTCGAGCGGGCGGGCCATCATCGGCGCGGGCGGCACGTCGGCCACGGGCAGGACCTATTGGTACTACAGGGATACGGAGACGGGCGAGCACTGGCCGCAAGACGAGCTCGAGGGGGCGGTCTACGAGGCCGTCGCGGGCGCGCTCTCCGAGCCCGGGGTCTCGGACATCGTCGCCGACCTCGTGCTCGGCGCGCAGGACGACGCGCTGGCGGAGGAGATGGACGAGGGGACGCTCATTCGCAAGAGGGTCGCGTCCATAAAGGTCGAGGAGTCAAACGCGCTCGACATGGCCATAAAGCTCGGTGCGAGCGACGCGCTCGCCGAGAAGGTGCGGGCGCTGGGGGAGGAGAGGGCGCAGCTCGAGAAGAGGCTCGACAGTCTCGAGCGCAGCGCACCGGTATTCACGCGCGAGCACGTGCTGTTCTGGATTGAGTCGGTGATAGCGTCCCGCGACGTGGCCAGCCTCGTGGCGGCCTTCGTCTCCAAGATCGTCCTCGACGGTGATTTTGTTCGTGTTGAGTTTCCAATGGTCGAACTACCGCAGGTAGACGGTAGTTCGACCATGTTTCCGTTGGTGGAGGCACGGAGAATCGAACTCCGGTCCACGAAAGTTCCCTGATCGGCATCTCCAGGCTCAGTCACTCATTTAGTCTCGGGCGCGTTGCGCGGAGTGACACGCTCGCAGCGCCCCAACCGGTTCGATCTTAGCCTTGGCCATACCGATTACGTGCCAAGGAGCGTTCCCCTAAAATGACGTCGCGCCGGTGTCGGGGAAATCACCGGGTTGACGCGCCGCTAAAATTTAAGCAGCGAGAGCCAACTGGGGCTCAAAAGAAGAATTCTTGTCAATTCATTTTGACAGTACCCCTGTTTAGCGTGGCGAGGAGACCACGGCCTGCTTCCTCTCTCAGAACTATCGTGTCGAAACCAGTTGCCCCCTTAGGCGGTCGTGATTCGCCCGAGTCCAGATCGCTCCTCGGCGCATTTCGCTCCGTAGCCGTCTAGGACGAATCGTATAGGACGAATCCTTTTTCTGGTGCCGCAAGCGGCAACGACCTGTCAAAGTACGCGGACCGTGTCCGAGACACAATTCCGTAACGTAAAACTATACCACGAAAGAGTTCGAGCATAAAACCATGGCTGAAGAGGGACAAATCCACGTTGCATCATGACAAAGTGTACGTTTTGGGGAAGGTTTTGAGGCCCCGAGCGCTTTGGAGGCAAATCGAGCAAATCGTGAGCTGGGGTTTTGTTGGATGCATGCGTGGGCGTTCGCCAAATTGGGGCAAAACCTTCCCCAAAACGTACACTTTGAATCTGCGCTCCATTTTGGATGGACATGTGTTCATGGTCCCGCCCTCCATGGGGTACAAGGGCTTCAGGATGAAAGGAGTCCCGATGCAGGACAAGGCAAAAAACGCCGGGAAAGTCGCAATCGTTTTGGAGGGCGGCAGCTTCCGCGGTGAATTCACAGCGGGCGTGCTCGATGTCCTTATGGAAAACGGCGTCGAGGTCGCGGCGTGCTACGGCACGTCCGCCGGAGCTCTTAACGGTCTGAACTATAAAAGTCGCCAGATCGGCCGCGTCAACCGTGTCAACCTCGCGTTTTGCAACGATCCTCGCTATATGGGCGCACAGTCGCTCATGACCACTGGCTCGATGGTGGGGTACGACTTCATTTTGAACGACGTCCAAGATCGTCTCGATCCGTTCGATAACGATGCGTTTTTCGCCAACCCCATGGAGATGTACGCCTGTGCGACGGATGTCGTGTTCGGCACCGCGGCTTACCTGCCCGTTCGGGATGCGACGCTGGATATCGACGCGGTACGCGCCTCGACCTCGCTTCCCTTGGTGACCAAACCCGTCCAGATCGATGGGCATCTCTACCTCGACGGCGGCACCGCAGATTCCGTCCCGGTCGAACATGCGCTCGAAGATGCGGGTTTCGATCGGGCGATCGTGGTCCTCACGCAGGACCGCTCCTATCGGAAGGGCCCGTACGGATTCATGGCCGCTGCCCGCGCCGCGTACGCCGGGTATCCCTATCTGCTTGAGGCCATTGAGAACCGGCATGAGCGGTACAACGAGCAGCGCGAGCACATCTGGGAGTACGAGCGCGCCGGGCGCGCCCTTGTCCTCGCCCCGCCGGTCCCGGTCGAGGTGGCTCGAGTTGAGCACGACACCGAAAAGCTGTTGGATCTCTATATCCAGGGCCGGCAGGAGGCCAAGCGGCACTTGAGCGAGATACGTGAGTTCGTCGGCCGCTAGTCGCTTCGCGCCGTCGGCTGTTGATTCATACCGCATGATGCCGATACGTGCATCCCGCCGCCTGTGCAGAACTTCTGCACAGGCGGCGGAAAACGTTTGACTTGTCGTATATAGGGGTTATTATTGACAGGTTACTTTCCAGAGCCCCGTGAAACTCTGTTAAGACACGTACTGTACATGGAGGAAAAGTGATTCTTAAGTCGACTCACTACGCCAAGCAGGGTGAGGTTGCCCGCAACTGGGTCCTCATCGATGCCGAGGGCGCCACGCTGGGCCGTCTTGCCGCCCAGGTTGCCAAGATTCTGCGCGGTAAGAACAAGCCCCAGTTCACGCCCAACTCCGACTGTGGTGACTTCGTGGTTGTCGTCAATGCCGATAAGGTCCAGCTTACCGGTAACAAGGCCGACCACAAGACCTACTACCGTCACTCCGGCTACAATGGCGGCCTCAAGGCGGAGTCTTTCCGTCAGGCCATGGAGAAGCACCCGGAGAAGGTCATCGAGCGCGCTGTTCGCGGCATGCTCCCCAAGACGACCCTCGGCCGTAAGCAGCTGACCAAGCTCAAGGTCTACGCTGGCACCGAGCATCCGCATGCTGCTCAGAACCCCGTTAAGATCGAGCTGGAGGGCTAAAAGATGGCTGAGAACACCGTTGTTTATTACGGCACCGGCCGTCGCAAGAACGCCGTTGCTCGTGTCCGTATCGTCCCCGGCACCGGTAAGGTGACCATCAACAAGCGTGACGCCGAGGAGTACTTCGGCCGTCATCAGCTCGTTGAGGATGCCCTCGCCCCGTTCAAGGTGACCGACACTCTCGGTTCCTTCGACGTCATCGCCCTGTGCGATGGTGGCGGCATCACCGGTCAGTCCGGCGCCCTGCGTCTGGGCATCGCCCGCGCTCTCCTCGAGGCTGGCGACTACCGTGCCGACCTCAAGCGCGCTGGCTTCCTCACCCGCGACGCCCGCGTCGTCGAGCGCAAGAAGTACGGCCTCAAGAAGGCCCGTCGCGCGCCTCAGTTCTCCAAGCGCTAATCTGTCGCAAGGCGTTTCCGCTATGGATTCGGGCCTGTCGAGTTTCTCGGCAGGCCCATTTTTTGTACCATGAGTACTTGCGTCACACACGTGAACCGTCCACACGACGGTCGAGTGAGATCGAAGGGATACGCTATGAAATATTTCGGCACCGATGGCTTCCGCGGAGAGGCGGGCGTCGTGCTCACCGTGGAGCACGCATATAAGATCGGGCGTTTCGTCGGTTGGTATTATGGTGCGCGACAGGGCCGCAAGGCCCGCGTCGTCGTGGGCAAGGACACGCGCCGTTCGAGCTACATGTTCGAATCCGGCCTGGTCTCCGGCCTGGTCGCATCCGGTGCCGATGCCTATATGCTGCACGTCATTCCCACTCCCGGCGTTGCCTACGAGACGATCGATGGGTGCTTCGACTGCGGCATCATGATCTCGGCGAGCCATAACCCGTATTCTGACAACGGCATCAAGCTCATGAACGGCGCTGGCTGCAAAATGGACGAGGAGGTGCTCGAGCTCATCGAGGATTACATCGACGGCAAGAGCGAGGTTCCCTTCGCCGTCGGCGATGAGATCGGCTGCACCGTCGATTACATGCAGGGCCGCAACCGCTACATCGCTCATCTCATCGCGAGTGCCAATTTCTCGCTCCAGGGCATGAAGATCGGCCTGGACTGCGCCAATGGCTCCGCCTCCTCGGTGGCCAAGCCCGTCTTCGACGCCCTCGGCGCCGATGTCCGCGTGATCAGCAACGCGCCGGACGGCTTCAACATCAACGTGGATTGCGGTTCCACCCACATCGATCGGCTGCGTCGCCATGTCGTGGAGCAGGGTTTGGATGTCGGCTTTGCCTACGATGGCGACGCCGACCGCTGCCTTGCGGTGGATGAGCGCGGCAACCTGGTCGATGGCGACCTGATCCTGTACGTGTGCGGCACCTATCTGCACAAGCACGGCCGTCTCGCCGCGGGCACCGTCGTCCCCACGGTTATGAGCAACCTCGGCCTGTTCAAGGCGTTCGATCGCGCCAATCTGAGCTATGAGACCACCCCGGTGGGCGATAAGTACGTGACCGCCTGCATGCGCGAGCACGGATACAGCTTGGGCGGCGAGCAGTCCGGGCACATCATCTTCGGCGATATCGAGACCACGGGAGACGGCATCATGACCTCGCTGCGCGTCATGGAGGTCCTGCGCGCCGAGCGCGAGACGCTCTCGCAGCTGTGCGCGCCGGTGAAGATCTTCCCGCAGGTGCTCGTGAACGTGCGCAGCGAGCGCAAGGCCGAGCTCGACTCTTGCGAGCCGGTGTGGGAGGCCGTGCGAGCGGCCGAGGAGAAGCTCGGCGAGCGCGGCCGCATCCTGGTCCGCACCTCCGGCACCGAGCCGCTCGTGCGCGTTATGGCCGAGGCCGAGACCCAGCAGGAGGCCCAGGACGCCGTCGATTCCATCGTGGAAGTTGTGAAGCGCGAACTGCCCTAGTCGGCCCGTGTGTTCGTTCACGTCTCTTCGCGATAGAATGATGTGTGCTGATTACTGCAGGGGGGTTTGATGTTCACCAGCTTCTTCAAAACATTGGGCGTCGGTGCTCGCACCACGACTCTCGCTGCTCCGTTGGCCGGTCACGTGATCCCGCTTTCCGAGGTTGAGGATCAGATGTTTGCCAAGGGCCTGCTTGGCCAGGGTGTCGCCATGGTGCCGGCGGGCGATCGCGTGGTCGCTCCGTCCGATGGCAAGGTCGAGGCGATTTTCCCCACGGGCCATGCCGTCGCCGTGCATACGGTGGAGGGGCTCGACGTGCTCATCCATGTCGGTCTCGAGACGGTCAAGCTCGATGGCAGGCATTTCAAGGTCAATGCGGCTGTCGGCGATGTCGTGAAGCGCGGTGACGTGCTCATCGAATTCGATCGCGAGGCCATCTCCGCTGAGGGCTACGATTTGACCGTGCCGATCCTCATTTGCAACTCCGCCGAATTCGCCAGCATAAAAGGCAGTGTCGGCGAGGATGTCGAGGAACTCGGTCAGTTGCTGGTCGCACGTTCCCGTTAGCCCATATAGGCGATTTCCTGCAAGGCCCCCGGTGCTTCCGGGGGCCTTGCATTTCTGGATGCAAGCGGCGAATATAGATATGTTCGGGCGTTACTCTCCCGAACCGTTGTGGACGGGCAGGGGCCTCGACACCGCGGGGCTTCGAATTGCGCGCGCCCTCGCCCTGGATGGTGCGCGTCTCACGTTGGTTGCGGCCGACGAGGCCCGCATGGACCGAGACGAACTCTCGGAGAAAAGGAGCGCTTCATGCGTATCATTCACGCTACCGACTATGAGGACATGAGCCGCAAAGCTGCGAACATCATCGCCGCGCAGGTCGTCATGGATCCCACCTGCGTCCTCGGCTTGGCCACCGGTTCCACGCCCATCGGAACCTATCAGAACCTCATCAAGGCCCACGAGGCCGGCGATCTGGACTTCTCCCAGGTCAGCACCTATAACCTGGACGAGTACCGCGGCTTGTCCCATGACGATCCGCAGAGCTACCACTACTTTATGAAGGAGAACCTGTTCGATCACATCAACATCGACCAGGCCAATACCCATGTGCCGGACGGCTCAAATCCCGATGCCGAGGCCGCATGCTCCTCGTACGACCGCATCGTCGAGGAGGCCGGCTACCCGGATCTGCAGCTCCTCGGCATCGGCAACAACGGGCATATCGGCTTCAATGAGCCCGACACCTGTTTCTCCAAGGGCACGCACTGCGTCGACCTTACCGAGAGCACGATCGAGGCGAACAGCCGCTTGTTCGACAACATCGAGGACGTGCCTCGCCAGGCCTATACCATGGGCATCCAGACGATCATGAACGCCTACATGGTGCTCGTCGTCGCCAACGGCGAGAAGAAGGCCCAGGCTGTGCATGACATGTGCTTTGGCCCCATTCAGCCTTCCTGCCCCGCCTCCATCCTGCAGCTGCACCCCAATTGCGTGGTCATTGCCGACGAGGCCGCTCTTTCCCTGTGCAAGTAAGCGCCTGCCGACATACCGGATAGTTTGCGACCCCCGTTTATCGGGGGTCGTTTTTTTATCAACTGGCCAGCTTGCAAGATAGGGGTTTGTAGAAGACTTCTCACAATCTGTCCGGGTTAATCCGTTGACAGAGCAATTATCAACATTGACGGAACCCCCAACTTTCATAGAGCGGGCAGATCTATTCTGACTAATACGCTCTAGCTGGGAAGATGTTGGTTATGGACAACGGATGGGAGAGGGGGAGGATAAGGGGGATTGCATGTTGTGACCCGAATCCCGATTTGTCTGCCACATATCTGATAGGGCAGTAAAAAATATGAGCGATTATTTCCCGATGCCGAATGGTAGTCGATATCGTGGGGGCAATGCTCGTAATCAGGGGAAGGGAAGTAAGATGGCTGAGCGAGAAGAAAGGGATCGGGAGGCGCGTTCGGATGGGGTGGCGCCCGGGGGCGGTCCTGTCGTACCCGTGGAGCGCCTGGTGCATCGGGAACGCCTGCTTCGAGATCTGAGGGCGCAGGGGGAGGAAGCCGGCATTACGGTTATTGTGGCGCCGGATGGTTTTGGGAAGACGACATTGCTCATCCAGCGCGTCGCGGAAGTGCGATCGTGCATGGAGAGAGGGTCGGCCCGCATGCTGGACCTGGAGGGCCTCGATGAGGCGCAGGCGTATGAGTCGATCAAGCGTCTGTCGGAGGATGTCGATCCCCGCATGAGGCCGCTTGTGGCGCTTGATAACCTGACGACGCTGCAAGAACATGGCATCGAGGCGATAGCCGGCCTACTGCGCTCCATGAGGGGCGAGGGCTTCGAAATAGTGGTGACCTGCCGACCGAGCAACAGGGCGTTTGTGGCGGCGATGGGGGATTCGTACAAGGTCACGGCGCAGTCGCTGCTGGTGAAGCCACGAGAATATCCGGCATGGGCACGCAAACTCTCGATTGCGAGCGGGCTGGATGTGTACGGGTTGACCCAGGGGGTCCCACGGCTTGTTGCGATGCTGGGAGATGTGACGTCGATCGACGAGGTGTCGGATGCCTTCGAGCGAGCGACGGTCGAGTTGTACCGAAGTGTCGTATATGAATTGAGGCGGAGCAGGGACTCCCTGTATCGGACGGTGTGCCTGCTCATCATGAGCGGTTTTGGCGGCATCCGTGATTTCGACCGCGCCGGGATGCGCGTGAGAAAGGACAGCTGGCTTCGTCTGGCACGGGAGTATCCACTTTTCGGGTTCGACGTGAGGGGGGATGCGTACCGGTGCATGTCAAACCGTGGAGCCCCGTTTTCGGAGCTGAAGCGCCAACTCGTTCACGCCCGTCCGCTCTATGCGGTCCGTGCGGCGAAGATGATGTTGGAAGCGGGCAACACCGATGGGGCTGTTGCGCTGATGCGCATGTTCGAGCGGGAGGGGGACGCGATGGCGCTCATCGCCGAGTATCCCACGGCGTGCGCGCTAAGCGGCAACGGGGCGTTCCTGACGGCCCTGGTGGAACAGATGGGCGGAGCCGCAGTCTGCTCGATTCAGGTCGGCGTGGTCTTGGCCCTGTACCTGTGCGCTCTGGAGCGTGGGGATTACCGCTCGGCGCGGATCATGGCTGCGGAGTTGCGCAGGCGCTCGTCGGAGATCCTGGACGAGGTGCGCCCGAGCGCTTGGCGTGAGGCAACTGCCATGGCCGCGGTGTGGGGCGAATGTTCGGGCGTGGCTCTTCCCGACGTGAATCTGGGGAAGGGGTGCGATTGCGAGACGGTGGCCTCGCGACAGCTGGAGCTTCACGTGCGCGTGCAGAGGAGCATCATGGCCGGAGACGGGTCGGTGAGCATCGACGAGGGCGCGGGCATCAATGAGACCTTCCTGGGTGCGAAGGGCATTTCGATCCCCGGTGTGCTCCTCGCCTGCGATCGGATCCTGCTCGATGCCTTCAAGGGCGATGTGGGAGATGCTCGGGGGCTCGACGGACAGCTGCAGGAGGTGGCCCGGTTGTTGACGGGCCGGCATCTCGATCCGATCGCGTCATATGCTCGCGTAGTGGGTTCGACTTGTCGGCTGATGGCGGGGTTGCCCGTTGTGGACGAGCGTGCGTTTGTCGATGCGGGCACGGCTTCCGTCCGGTGCTCCGATTTCGCCATGCAGTTGTATTGCCTGGTCGGTGAAGGTTGGCAAGACTTGGCGGTTGGGCAGATCGTGAGCGCGCAGTTCCGCGCCCAGCAAGTGAAGAAGCTCGCAAGCCCCGATCAAAGCTTCGTCCTCGCCTGGGCAAGTTTTCTGGAGTGCGCCGCGCATCTGCTCAATTCCCCGCATGTCGTGCTTAACGAGGAGGCCGATGAGCTCGATGCGGGGGAGGACGAATGCACGATCGTGGACGCGTGGATCGTCGCGATGCAGCTATCGGCGACCTCCCGGCTCCCAGAGCTTTCGGCATGGTGCTCCCTGCGCCGCCCGCTTTTGCTCGATGAGGGCATGCGCGCACGGGCACGGCAGCTCATCAGGGCGGTCGGAGAGCGCGCAATGCCTTTGGCCCGCATGCTGCCCGATGGGTTCAGCGCGGCCTCGCCGGGTGAGAAGCGCTCCGAGGCGGGGGCGCCGGTCCTGTTCGATGTCGCGTCGGTCGACTCCGGACAACGATTGGGGCGGGTGACGATCAGCCTGTTCGGTGGATTTCAGGCGATGCGCAATGGGCATACGCTCACGGATGCGCTTTGGCGGAGAAAGAAGGCGTGCGTTATCGCGGCGCGCCTCGCGCTCGCGGGAGGCAACTTCGTGGGCCGCCAGGTGATCATGGAGGAGATGTGGCCAGATAAGGACTACCGGCATGCACGGGAGTCGATGTACTCCTCGCTGAGCTCGCTTCGCGCCGCGTTTGGGCAGCACGCGGATGGGCCGCAATATGTTCTCACGCAAGGGGAGGGGGTCGCGCTGAACATGGAATACGTCATGGCGGACACCGCGTGTTTCGATGCCCTCGCCCGCGATGTGCTTCTGAGGAGGACGGGGACCTCCTCGCGCGAGATCATTGAGACGTGCTTGAAGATCGAGGAGATATACAAAGGGCCCCTCTATGTTCCAGAGAGTGGGAGCACATCGTATTACCTGCGAGTTCGTCGCGTCTATCAGATGAAGTCCGCAGATTGCATGGTGCGCGGAATCGAGGCGGCCCTCGAGATGGACGATCTTCCGTCGGCGTCCTGGCTCGTCGAGGCGGCGCTGCGCCAGACGCCCTTGCGTGAGGATGTCATCAGATGCGCGATGAGGATTTACGATAAGACGGGAAGGCGCAGGGAAATCGTGGAGCTCTACAACAACCACCTGCATCTGCTCGAACTGGAGCTTGGCTCGATACCGGAGGAGGAGACGAGGATGACCTATGAGTCGATCATCGGGCGATCGGGGATGCAGGCCATGCTTTGATCGCGGTGAGAAAAAGAGGCGCACCTGATGGTACGCCTCTTGGCGGTCGAAGAGCGGTGGGGATGGGCGCTTTTGCGGCCCATCGTCGGCACGGCGGTTTAACCGAGTTTGATGTGCTCGATATCCTTGCGGCTGCTCGCGCGATACAGGGAGAAGCGGTGGCCGATGACCTGGACGACCTCGGCACCCACAAGCTCGGCGAGCTGATCGGCCGCCTCCCGGCAGGAGAGCAGGCTGCCGTCCTGGACGGAGCACTTTATGAGCTCGTGGGCCTCGAGCGCCTCCTCGGCCTGCTTGGCGATGGAATCGGTCACGTCGGCCTTGCCGATGTGGACGACGGGGTTGAGGTGGTGCGCGAGGGCGCGGAGCTGGCGGACCTGCTTGCCGGTGAGAGCCATGTATTCGCTCGCTTTCTGCGGAGGTACTGATTTTAGCAGGTAAACGATAGCGCAGTGGGGGCACGTCGGCAAGCTCGCCAGGTGCGGGGAGATGCGCCTCCATGAGGCTCCCACGACGATGACCGGACAGGAGGCGACGCCCGCCCGAGGGCTCATGTCACTTCTTATGTTTCGTGAGATGTGGGGGCGGCACGGCGGGTTTGGGAACGTTAGAATGGTTGAACACACGCAAGCATGACATTTGCCAAAGGAGCCGCCATGTCCATCACACCCCAGGAGATAGCCGAGACGCGCGGTATGGTCTCAGAGCACAATCTGGACATCCGCACGATCACCATGGGTATTTCGCTCATGGGTTGCGCAGATGATAACTTGGGGCGCATGTGCACGAAGGTGTACGACCACGTGACGCGCACCGCCGAGCACCTCGTCGAGACTGCAGAGGGGCTGGAGCGCGAATACGGCATCCCGATCGTCAACAAGCGCGTGGCGGTCACCCCGGTGGCCCACATCGCGTCCGCCTGTCCTGATGAGGATCTCGTCCCTCTGGCCCACGCCCTCGATCGCGCTGCGGAGACGCTCGGCATCGACTATCTCGGCGGCTACTCGGCGCTGGTGCACAAGGGCATCGGCGATGCGGATCGTCGGCTCATGAAGTGCATCCCGCGCGCCCTCGCCGAGACGAGCCGCGTGTGCTCGAGCGTCAACGTGGCGACCCTGCGCGCCGGTATCAATATGGACGCCGTCCTCATGGCCGCCCAGACCATCATCGACGCCGCCAAGCTCACCGCCGACCGCGAATGCGTGGGCGCCTCCAAATTCGTCTGCTTTGCGAACATGGTCGAGGACTCGCCGTTCATGGCGGGCGCCGTGCATGGATCCGGTGAGGCCGACGCGGTGATCAACGTCGGTGTTTCCGGACCCGGCGTCATGGCCGCCGCGCTCGAGGAGCTGCCGGCCGATGCCGACATGATGCAAGTCGCGGAGCGCATCAAGCAGACCGCCTTCAAGATCACCCGCGCCGGCGAACTCATGAGTCGCGAGGCCTCGCGTCGCCTGGGTGTCGAGAAGGGCATCGTCGACCTGTCGCTCGCCCCCACGCCCGCCGTGGGCGATTCCGTGGCCCGTATCCTCGAGATCATCGGTGTGGGGCAGTGCGGCGGCCCCGGTACGACCGCGGCCCTGGCCCTGCTCAACGATTGCGTGAAGAAGGGCGGCGTCATGGCGAGCTCCAGCGTGGGCGGCCTGTCCGGCGCCTTCATCCCGGTGTCCGAGGATGCCGGGATGATCGAGGCCGCCGAGGCCGGCGCCCTCTCCCTCGAAAAGCTCGAGGCCATGACGTGCGTCTGCTCGGTGGGGCTCGACATGATCGCGGTGCCCGGCGACACGGACGTGGAGACCATCGCCGGCATCATCGCCGACGAGATGGCCATCGGCGTCATCAACAACAAGACCACCGCCGTGCGCATCATCCCGGCGATCGGCAAGGGCGTCGGCGAGTCCGTTGATTACGGCGGGCTGTTCGGTCGCGCACCGGTCATGCCGGTGAACAGCCATGCCGGCACGGTGTTCGCGCATCGCGGCGGCCGTTTCCCCGCTCCCATGAACTCTTTGAAGAACTAGCTCTTTCACCGTCACGCGGCCGCGCCCGGCAATCGGCGCGGCCGCGTGGGCGGCTCTGGATCCCGGCGCGGCGACCGCGCCCTCGTATGCGAAAGGATGCACATGGCCGACCTCACCGAACGCGTCGGCACGATGGTTTTTTCCGAAGACGTCATGAAGAAGTGGCTTCCCAAGGACGTATATAAAAAGCTCGCCGCCACCATCGTGCCGAAGCGTTCGGTG
>JAHHSP010000180.1 GCA_020025115.1 Collinsella sp.
GGGCAGGGATGACGATGTCCCGCGCGCGTCTTGGGAAGGGGGCCTGGAAATCGGCAGCGACATCAATCTCGCGCTCGGCGAGAGAACGTTCGTCGACGAGGAGACGGGCCTGGAGGCCCCCTGCCTGTACGACGAATCCCTGTACACGACGGAAAGCGCGACGGGCGACATCATCAGCGAGTACCTCGCGAACCCCGGTGACGTGAGGTCGTACAAGGTGGTCGGCTTCTACGCCCCGGCGGAGAACAGGTCAAGCGACGTGTGGGGGCGCGGAGGGTCCGGATACCTGGGGTTCGTCTACTCTCCCGATGCTACCGTTCGCTCGACGAGCATCTATCTCTCCACCAACCTGAAGAGCCGGGCCGAGATCGACGAGCTCATCAACGATTACACCGGCAGCCCCCACGCCTTCTTCAACGGCGGCGGCAACCGTCACGACATCGACAACATGGACGGCCAGACCGCGGCGTATTCGCATGACTCGCTCATGGAGTATCAGGGCATGACCGACGGGCGCTCGATCTGGAGCACCTTGTACACGCTCGCCTTCATTCTCTCGGCCGTCGTCATCGGCGCCTCCATATCCCTCATATACAACTCGTTTGCCATCGCCGTCTCGGAGCGCACGCGCCAATTCGGCCTGCTCTCCTCGCTCGGAGCCAGCAAGCGGCAGCTGCGCCGCACCGTATATGCCGAGGCCAGCATGCTCGCGGCCATCGGCGTGCCCATCGGTCTTTTGGTGGGCCTTGCGGGAACCTTCGTCGTGTTCACCCTCGCCGGAGAGGGCATCGGGATGCTCATCAACCAGGAGGCGTTCGCGAACACGGGCTTCAACACCATCGCCGTGAACCCCGCGGTTCTCGCCCTTTCAACCTTGCTCGCCGTCGCCACCGTCTTCATCAGCGCGACGATCCCCGCTTGGCGCGCGAGCCGCGTCTCGGCCGTGGACGCCATCCGCGCGAGCCGCGATGTGCGCCTGTCCCACCGCGAACGTCGAGAGCTCCGGCGCAACCGCCGCGGCGGGGCGCACGGCACGACCATCGGACGCATCCTCGACAACGTGCGCCTGCGAGCCGCGGGCATACCCGGCCTGCTCGCGCATCGCAACCTCACCCGCGCCACCACGAAAGGCCGCGTGGCCGTCGCCTCCTTGGCCGTATCGGTGGCGCTCATCATCATCTCGGGCGGCATCTCCCATTACCTGAACTATCTCACGCAGGTCGTCGATAACGGCGGCAGCGACATCGACGTCATGCTCAGCAGGAGCCTGGAACAGGGCGAGACGACATCTGACGGACTGGAGGCGGTCGATAATGCCTACCGCGCTCTCGCGGCGGTCGACGGTGCTACCGAAGAGGGCTACATGCTGCTCACGTCCCTGTGCGCGAGCTTCGACCCCGGTATGATCGACTACGGAGAGCTGTCGAGCCAAAGCGAGCACTACGACATTCCCGACCGCGGGATGACCGACGACGGCACCGTCTACGCCCCCGCATCCGTCCTGTTCCTCGACGACGCCTCGTGGACCCAGATCCTGAAAGAGAACGACCTCGACCGCAAGCGCTTCGGAGACCCGGAGAACCCCGTCGCCGTGGCGCTCAACGGGACGCAATCCAACAACGGGGAACGCTATTCGGTGCGCGACCTGTTCTCCTCGACCGGAACAGCGAGACTCTTCACCAACATTGCATCCGTTGACAACGCCATGTTCGTCGAAACGGGCGTCGACGACGGTGAGCCCATCGCCCGATACGAGGAATACGGCAAGGAGGACGAAGCCCGATTCGACGAGAACGGCGACCCCATATACCGCAAGCAGACGCGCCCGCTCGACGAGGTGCTTCTCGACTCGTACGACCTGCCCGTCGGGGCGATCGTGAAAACCTTCCCCGCATCCATCAAGGCGTATGCATCCATCTGGCCAACGCTCGTTCTCCCCGCACGCGCGCTGCCCACGCTCGCCGCAAGCTCGGAGGGCATCACCGACGATAAGGGCATGAGCAGCCTCGGCACGCCCTTCGCCTTCCACAGCGCGGAGGGCACCTATGGCAACACGATATA
>JAHHSP010000181.1 GCA_020025115.1 Collinsella sp.
GCCCATTCGCCCGTCACGATGGGCAGGACCTCGGCCATCGAGGTGTGATTGCAGATGATGACGACGCCGCCCGCGCAACGGGCGTGCACCTTCTCGGCATCCTCGAGGCGCCAACGCCACATGATCTTGGAAAACACCCAAAGAACGGCCATGACGACGGTGTAGATCGCGCGCGCATCCGGCGCAAACGCGGACATGGGGCAGTCGTAATGCGAGCTCGCGTCGTGCGGGGTCGAGATCTGCTCGGCCATGCTACCTCCTCTCGGCGATGAGTCGCTCGATCATGGAGACGATCTCATCGACGGTATGACTCGTCGAGTCGATGTTCACGGCATCGTCGGCACGGGTGAGCGGCGCGGTCTCACGCTCGGAATCAAGCGCGTCCCGACGCTCGATATCGGCGAGCGTCTGCTCGACCTCGGCCTCGATCGCAGAGGCATCCATCTCGACGCCCCCGTGTCGCTGCATGACGCGACGACGGGCGCGCTCGCGCGGGTCGGCGGTCAAAAACACCTTGAGCTCGGCATCCGGAAAAACGACGGTGCCGATGTCGCGCCCCTCTGCGACGACATCGCGCCCCTCGGCAAAGCGGCGTTGCGGATCGAGCATGGCGGCGCGCACGCCGGGATTCGACGCGGCCACCGAGACGTTGCGGTCGACCTCGGGGGTGCGAATCGCATCGGATACGTCGACCCCGTCGACGTAGACGGAGACATTGCCATGGTTCTCGGCGCCGAACGTGATGTGAATGTCGCGAGCGAGCTTGGCGGTCGCGGATACGTCCTCGAGCGAAATGCCGCGCCGCAACGCGCTCAGCGCGACAGAGCGATACATGGCGCCGGTATCGAGTTTGGAAAAACCGAACCGCCTGGCCACCTCTCGAGCGATGGTGGACTTACCGGAGCCGGCGGGCCCGTCGATGGCGATGATCATGAAATCCTCCTATATGTCCAGTCGCGGCACGGATTTGAGCGACGCGACTTCCTCGTCGGTGAGTTCCCTCCAAGATCCTTCGGCCAGATCGCCGAGCTGCAGTTCCCCGAACCGACAACGATGCAAGGCGATGACCGGATGCCCTATCTTGGAGAGCATGCGCTTGACCTGGTTCTTGCGGCCCTCGCGAATGACGACCTCGACGGCCGTCGTCCCCGGATCGAGCCTTGTGAACCTCGGGATGCCGGAAGAGTCCGGGCTCAGGATGCGGCACCGCGCAGGCTGGCAGGGACCGTCATCGAGGACGATGCCGCGCCTCAACGCGTCCAAATCCCCATCCGAGCAGCGCCCATCCACGACGGCGCGATATGTCTTCCAAACATGGTGCGATGGATGGAGCAGTCGTTGACCGAGGTCGCCATCGGTCGTGAAGAGCAACAGTCCCGTGGTATCCATATCAAGCCTACCCACTGGGAAGAGGCCGGGGAAGCGATGACGCGGCACGAGCTCCGCAACCGTGGGACGACCATGCGGGTCGCTCATCGTGGTGAGGAATCCCGCGGGCTTGTTGAGCATGATATACGCGGGTCCGGCTCCGAGAACGACGGGCACGCCGTCGACCGTGACCTCATCGCACCGTGGGTCGACCTTCGTGCCGAGCTCCGTCTTCACCTCGCCGTTGACGCAGACGCGTCCAGCCGTCATAAGGCTTTCCGAACCGCGGCGACTCGAGATGCCCGCTCGCGCGAGAAAGCGTTGCAGGCGCATGGGGACCAGCATCGAATCGCCCTCATGGACGAGCGGACGACCCTCGGAGGCGCTACGCATCGCGGCCCTCTATGTGGGAATCGGCATCGAGCACGGATCCATCGGCGACGCGGCCCTCATCCACGGAGATGAGCTCGCGTTCCTCTTCCAAATCCTCGTCCACCTCGTCGAGGGTAGATTGGATGGAGCGACCGGAAAGGCGCTCGCGGATGAACTGGCGGGCCTGCTCATCGGGGGCGAACTGCTCAAGGTCGGGCAAGTCGCGCGTGGAGCGCAGGCCGAACTTCTCGAGGAACGCATTGGTGGTGCCGTAGAGAATGGCCTGGCCGCGTTGGGG
>JAHHSP010000182.1 GCA_020025115.1 Collinsella sp.
GTAAAACCCCGGCATCACAAACCCGCCTTCACGGGCGTTCTGCTTGACGAGCCTGGCCGTGCGCGACATCGACAACGTGCCATCGTGGTGGAAGGCCACCATGTCGGCGGCGTCGATGAATGGAAGGTCCAGGTACTCGGCCATGAGACGGGCGGTGAAGTACTCGCCGCGGCTCACAAGCTCCTCGGTGGTGTAGCCGCCGGAACGAGCGCGCTCGGCAAAGGCGGCGAACTCCTCGCGAATGGGATATGAGAGCCCCAGTTCATCGGCGATGTCGAAGTAGCGCTGGCCGATGTCGGCGAGCAAATCCTCGCAGGAGACATGGTAGTTCACATGCGCATCGACGAGATACAGCAGGTCGGTGACCTTCGTGTCGGCCTTATGACGGCGCCCGCAGGCGCTCACCACGACGAATCGACGGGCCGGATCGGCATCGATGATCGCCTTGATCTTCCTGAAGTGCTCGGCATCGGCGACGGACGAGCCTCCGAACTTGGTGATCTTGATCATGGTGGGCGGATCCTCCCCTTAGCGCGCGGACATGGGACGCATACGGTCATATGGCTGTCACTTTACCATGAGCAAGCCCGTTCCACGCTGCCGCGGACGCTGGCGACACATGTTTGCAATCTCACATCCGCACTTGATATGAAATGCAATTGAAAAGCCGTGGACCTGCAACGCTTTATCTGAGCGGAGTGGTCGACTCTGATACCATGACAGCATTCATGATGCTTCGAGACCGAGGAGAGACCGGTATGGGAACCTACCACAGCACCCGTTCGAACGAGGCGCCCCTCACCGCAAAGGAGGCCATCCGCCGCGGTATCGCCCCCGACGGAGGTCTGTATGTGAGCGACGAGCTCGGCACCGTCCAAGTGCCCCTCGCCGACCTATCGGAGATGGGGTATCTCGACCTTGCCCGAGAGGTGCTCCGCACCCTGCTGCCCGATTTCTCCCCCACCGAAATCGACGAGTGCGTATCCGAGGCCTATGGGAAAACGTTCGCCAGCACCGAGATCACGCCTATCGTGGACATCGCGCCGGTGGGAAGCGACGGCACGCCTGCCAGCGTACTCGAACTCTGGCACGGCCCCACGAGCGCCTTCAAGGACGTCGCGCTCCAGATGCTGCCCCGCCTCATGGCGCGCACGAGTCCGGCCGCCGGCGCCGGAGACGAGAAGATCATGATCGTCACCGCGACCTCCGGCGACACAGGCAAGGCGGCGCTCGCCGGATTCGCCGATGCGCCGGGCGTCGGCATCACCGTCTTCTACCCCGAAGGCAAGGTCAGCCGCGTGCAGGAGCTGCAGATGAGCACCCAGGAGGGCGGCAATGTGGCGGTCTGCGGCGTGCGCGGCAACTTCGATGACGCGCAAACCGCCGTCAAGCAGATCTTCGCCGATCGCGAACTCGCCGAGCGACTCTCCCATCAGGGCGTCATGCTCTCCAGCGCCAATTCCATCAACGTCGGGAGGTTGGTGCCGCAAGTCGTCTACTACTTCGCGGCATATGCGCAGCTCCTCCGCGCTGGAACCATCGCTTGCGGTGACGAGGTCGAGTTCTGCGTGCCGACCGGCAACTTCGGCGACATCCTTGCCGGCTACTACGCCAAGCGACTCGGCCTTCCCGTAGCGCGCCTCATCGTGGCGAGTGACGCGAACAACGTTCTGTTCGACTTTCTCACTACGGGCACGTACGATCGCAAGCGCCCCTTCTTCACCACGACCTCACCGTCCATGGACATCCTCGTCTCCTCAAACCTTGAGCGCATGCTCTACTACCTGTCCGATGGTGACGTCGCGCTCGTCTCCCGACTCATGGACGAGCTGTCGGGCGAGGGCTCCTACACCCTTCCCGCCGACATGCTCTCCAAGATCCAGGGCGTGTTCGCCTGTGGTTGGGCGAACGAGGACGAGGTCTCCCGTGCCATCAAGGCCTGTTGGGATGAGAACGGCTATCTGATCGACCCGCACACCGCCTGCGGCTACCACGTGCTGAGCCAAGTGCCGCCGGCCCCCGGTTCCAAGGCCCGCA
>JAHHSP010000183.1 GCA_020025115.1 Collinsella sp.
GGTGGCGATTCTCTTCTCGTCTGCCATAGCTTTAAGCCTCCTTAGCGAGCTCGGCCATGGCCTGCTCGAACTGCTCGTCGTTGGGGGCCTTGCCGTGCCAGCCCACCTGGCCCTCCATGAAGGAGACACCCTTGCCCTTGACCGTCTCGGCCACGATGCACACCGGCTTGCCGGTAACGGATCGGGCCTCCTCGAAGGCCGCGCGGACCTGAGCCATATCGTTGCCGTCCGCCAGCTCTATCAAGTGGAACTTGAAGGCGGCGAACTTGTCGGCGATGGGCATCGCGGAGTTGACCTCCTCGATGCTGCCGTCGATCTGAAGCCCGTTGTGATCGACGATCAGGCAGAGGTTGTCCAGCCGCTGGTTGCCCGCGAACATGGCGGCCTCCCAGACCTGGCCCTCCTCGATCTCGCCGTCGCCGAGCAGGCAGTAGGTACGATAGGCATCGCCCCAGTGCTTGGCGGCGAGCGCCATGCCCACGGCGGCCGAGACGCCCTGGCCCAGAGAGCCGGTGGACATGTCGACACCCGGGGTATCGTTCATGTTGGGATGGCCCTGAAGGTGGCAGCCGACATGGCGCAGGGACTCAAGGTCCTCCTTGGGGAAGAAACCGCGCTCGGCAAGGGCCGCGTACAACGCGGGGGCACAGTGGCCCTTAGAGAGCACGAAGCGGTCGCGATCGGCGCGCCGCGGATCTGCCGGGTCGACGTTCATCTCCTCGAAGTAGAGGTAGGTGATGATGTCGGCGGCGCCGAGCGAGCCACCGGGGTGTCCGGACTTCGCTGCGTGCGTGCCGATCACGACCCCCTTCCTGACCTCATTGGCAACCTGGATGAGTTCCTCATCGCTCATGGACGATGCCTCCTTGTGGGTGGGCGGTGCGTAATGTACGCGACAATCATAACGGGACAATCGGCAAACAGGGCGCTCACCGACGGTAAATTCAAAACTAATAATTTCGCAGACAAGTATGTTTACCTGCGATAAAGCGCTTTACCACTGCCAGGTCGGCAAGCTGGCGAGCCATTTTACCGACCCCTCATGTCACCCGTTCGCGACGCGATCCCAGTCGGCCTCGAAGGCCGCGATCCCCGCATCGGTGAGCGGATGATGGAGGCATTTCTTGAGCGCCTTCATGGGAACGGTGGCGATATCGGCACCCAGCAGGGCCGCCTGGGCCACATGGTTGGCCGTGCGCACCGAGGCGGCGATGATCTCGACAACGCCATCGGGATTCTTGCCGGACCAGTCGTAGTTCCCGATACAAGCGATCACGTCGGAGAGCTGGGAAGTGCCATCCAGCGCGATGTCGTCATAGCGGCCCACGAACGGCGAGATGTAGCGGGCGCCCGCATTGGCGGACAGCAACGCCTGGGTCGCGGAGAAGATGAGCGTCATATTCACTCGGATGCCCTCGTCGGCGAGGATACGGCATGCGGCCAGCCCAGCCTCGCAGATGGGCAGCTTGATGACGATATTCGGGGCGAGCGCGGCGAGCCGCCGACCATCGGCGACCATGCCGTCGACTGTCGTCGCCGTGGTCTCAGCCGACACCGGCAACCCCGCGCAGAGCTCGGCGATCTTTTGCATATGGGGCTCGAAGTCGGCGAGGGCGCCACCCGTCTTGGCGTACAGGCTCGGATTGGTGGTGACGCCCGCCAGGCATCCCCAGCTCTTCGCCTCGGCGATCTCTTCCAGGTTCGCGGTATCGATGAAGAACTTCAAGGCAGACCCTTTCTCACGCTGTGCCACAGGGCCAGTATACGCATGGAATCGCAAGGGACCGCATCGGGCGGGTAAGGGCTTCGAGCTGAAACGTGTTAGCCGCCATCCAACGGTAGCAACCCGCGCGCGAGCGGCATGAACAGGCATCGCGATGCGGGCCGCAGGCCCGCATCGCCGGCTTACACCTCGAGTTGCTCTTGGGCAGGGAACCGCACGGTGATCGTCGTGCCGCTGCCGAGCTCGCTTTCGAGCTCGATGCGAGCAC
>JAHHSP010000184.1 GCA_020025115.1 Collinsella sp.
GGATGGGCGCGCACTGCTTTCGTAGTGTGTGACGCCGCCCCCTCAAAATCCAGGGATTTTGAGGGGGTTCCAGGTGCGCGTCTGATTCAAGCGGGCTGCTCGCATGTGCGGGCGGCCCGCTTTTTTGCGGCGTGAATGGGTGGTTTGGGCGTGCGCCGCCGAGAAAGATCGGCCGCGCCTTTAGTGCATCCCGCTGATGAGGCGGGCGCGATTGATGCAGGCGGGGACGCGCACGCAGAGGCGATCGATGTCCTCGGCGGTGATATCGCGCGCGAGGGAGAGGCGCAGGGCGCCGCGCGCGGTGGCGGCGTCGCAGCCCGCGGCGGTGAGGACATGGGAGGGCTCGGCGGAACCGGTTGAGCAGGCAGAGCCGGTCGCCGCGGCAACTCCGTTGCGGTCAAGCAGGACCACGAGCAGTTCGCCGTCGACATCATCGCAGGTGAAAGAGGCGATCGAGGGAAGGCGAACGAGGGATGCGGAGTTGTTGACGCAGGCCGCGGGCGAGATGCAGGCGCCCGCCCGGTCGGGTCCGTGCCCGGTGTCGTTTGCGGGCGCCGATCCTACCGCATCGCGAATCGGCGCACCCGTGAGCCTCACGCCGTCGACGGAGCTGAGGATGCGCTCCACAAGCTCATCGCGCAGAGTCGAGACGCGTCGCATGTCATCCTCGAGGTGCTCGCATGCCTCCTCGAGCGCCGTCGCCATACCGACGATGCCGGCGAGGTCCTCGGTCCCCGCCCGACCGCCCCGTTCCTGGGCGCCGCCGGCGATGAGCGGCGGAATGGAAAAGCCCTCGCGCAGGTACAGTGCGCCAACGCCATGTGGGCCATGAAACTTGTGGCCGGAGAGCGAGAGCGCGTCGACGCCGAGCTCGCGCACGTCGACGGGGATGTGCCCGACGGCCTGGACCGCGTCGGTGTGGAAGGGCGCGTGGTGATCGTGGGCGATGGCGGCAAGTTCGCGGATGGGCTCGACGGTGCCGATCTCGTTGTTGGCGAGCATGATCGAGACGAGCGCCACGGGGACATTCGCGTCGGCGGCGGTTTCACGTCTGTCATGCTCGGCAAGCGCATGCTCGAGCTCCGAGGGGTCGATGCGTCCCTGCGCGTCGACCGGAAGATATGTCACGCGAACGCCTTCGGCCTCGAGGGCCCGGCAGCAGTGCAGGATGGCGTGATGCTCGATTGCGCTGGTGACGATATGGGGGACGGCGCGTTCGCCATAGGTGTCCCGGAAGCGGCGCACGGCCCCGCGCAGGATCCAGTTATCTGATTCCGATCCGCCGCTGGTGAAATAGATTTCGCCTGCGTGCTCGGCACCGAGCAGGTGGGCCATGGTGCGGCGC
The DNA here is from genome assembly GCA_020025115.1 of Collinsella sp. Taxonomy (GTDB): domain Bacteria; phylum Actinomycetota; class Coriobacteriia; order Coriobacteriales; family Coriobacteriaceae; genus Collinsella. The sequence goes on from JAHHSP010000184.1 coordinate 1,346, forward strand.
GCCTCGTTAAGCGCGACGGCGGCTTCGCGCGCCATGCGGTGGATTCCGCTTGGGTTGCCAAATGAACGGGTGAGATACGGCGTCATGGCCTCGAGCGCACGAGGCGAGAGCGGTGTGGTGGCCGCGTTGTCGGCATAGATGTAGGGCGTGGTGTCGGACATGGACGGCGGGCGCGTCTTCTAGCGCAGGACGAAGAACCAGAACAAGGCGAGGGCGATCGCGGCGACGATCATGATTCCGAGGGCGATTTTGATTCGCTCGCGCTGGCGGTCTCGGCGGGAGGTGAAGATGGCGCGGCCTTTTTTGGGGGTCGAGATGTAGCTGCGCCTCGGCGAGATGTTGCCGAGGCCTTCGTGCGCGCGGCCTTGCGGCGCTGGGGTGGCGACCGGGACGCGCGAGGCCGACCGACTCGCGGGAATGCCGTTTTGGGCGGAGCCCCCGCCGCCGTAGGAAACCTTGCGTACGGGGATGCGGGCCTTGCGATCCGATGCGGCGACGTTGGGGTTGTCTACGGGCGGCAGGTAGGTCGGGTCGCTCGTGGCGACCCCCATGTGCTTGCGCGTCCCTCCGATTGCGGGGCGCGGCTGGGATGTCTGCTCG
>JAHHSP010000185.1 GCA_020025115.1 Collinsella sp.
GGTTCGCGGACTTGGGAAGTTTGGAAGCGGGAATCTTGACCGCCGGGGCGGCCGCCTTGGGGGAGGGCCGGGCGGTGGACTTGCCCACGGCCTTGACGCCGGGAACGGCCTTCCCCTTCATGGCGCCCGCCGATTTGGACACGGCCTTGGCCGCAGACGGCATCTTGGCCATCATGCGGGACTTGGCGGCGGGGCGGGCCGCAGCCTTTGCGGCTGCGACTCGCGGGCGCGGGGCCTTCGGCGATGAGGACGCGGCGGGGCGGGCCGAGCCCTGGCCCTTGCCCGACGCGGATGCGCGACGATATGTGGGCTTCGGCGTCTTAGAAGCCGAGGAATTTGACTTCCGGCTGAAGCTCGACCCCATACGTCTCCCTTACCTTCGCATGCACATGGCGGATGACCGCCTCGACGTCCGCCGCTGTGGCGGTGCCCTTGTTCACGATAAAGTTAGCGTGAACCGACGAGACCTCCGCCCCGCCCTGGCAAAAACCCTTTAATCCGCATTCCTCGATCATGGCGCCGACTGCGCGATCGGGCGGGTTCTTGAAGACCGACCCGCACGAGGGGACCCCCAACGGCTGCGTGCGGCGACGACGCGTGAGAGCGCGCTCCATCCGAGCGCGAATATCGTCCTTGGTCGCCCGCCCGAGCTCGATCGTGGCCTCGAGCACGATCTCGTCATGAGGCAGGCCACATTGGCGATACCCCCACGCGATCTGCTCGCCGGGGTAATGACGGATGCCCTCGCCCGGCTTATACGTGACCACGTCACGGACGAGCGAGCCGATCCACTCGGTGCGCGAGCCAGCGTTCATGGAAACGGCGCCTCCAACCGTACCCGGGATGCCCACGGCGAACTCGAGACCCGTAAGCTCGCGCGAAAGCGCCTCGTTCACCAGACGGGCCAAGATCGCACCGGCGCCGACGGTGATGGTGCAGCCGTCCTCCCCCACCACGAAGCGGGAGAACTCGCTGCCGAGCGTGATCACGGCACCGCGATACCCCGCATCCGCGACGAGAAGGTTCGAGCCCTTGCCGATGATGACCCACGGGACGCGCTCACGAGCCAGCACCTCGATCGCACGGCGAAGCGAATGGTAGCTGTGGCAGGTCACGAAGAGGTCGGCCTTGCCGCCAATGCGATAGCTGGTGTGACGGGCGAGCTTCTCATTCTCGATGACATCCGTGTCGATCATGCCCGAGAGGGCCATCATCGCATTGAACGCACCCATGGGCTACTCTGCCTCGTTCGCGACGTGCTCGAGGTACTCGGGACCGACGGTGGTGATGTCGCCGGCACCCATCGTGATCAAAAGGTCGCCGGCCTGGACGACGTCGTCGATGCGAGCCATGAGCGCCGCGTGATCGGACACGTAATACACGGACTTGCCGGGGTGCGCGGCGCGGATCTTATCGGCCAGCATCTTGCTGGTGACCCCGGGAATGGGCATCTCGCCCGCGGGGAAGACGTCGACGAGGATGACCGTATCGGCATCGGTGAAGGCGTCCGCAAAGTCGTCACACAACGCCTGGAGACGCGAGTAGCGATGCGGCTGGAAAACCACATCGACATGCTGGAAGTCGAGGGACTTGGCCGCGGCGAGCGTGGCGCGGATCTCGGTCGGATGGTGTCCGTAGTCGTCGACGAGGGTGACACCGCGAATCTCGCCCACCTGGGTGAAGCGACGACGGGCGCCCTCGAATGTGGAGAGGGCCTCGGCGGCGCGGCCCGTGTCGAGGCCGAGCACATAGGCGGCGGCGAGGGCCGCGGTGGCGTTCAGCATGTTGTGGCGGCCGGGATTGTTCTTGATCGAGACCTCTCGCTCCGAACCGTCGGGAAGGGAGACGGTGAAATCGGAGCCGAAGGCATGACGCGTGGGGGCCGGATTGAGGCGCACGTCCATAC
>JAHHSP010000186.1 GCA_020025115.1 Collinsella sp.
CGATGCGGGGGCACGGTGAACGCGAGGTCGTCGAGCAGCAGGATGTCGGCGCGCGTCACAGGGGCAATGGCACCGCGGCCATGCCCCGCGCACCACCCGCCATGGTCGAGGCCGAAGACGTCCGCCGTGGAAAGCGTCGCCATGGAGATGGCGACCACCGGGTCGATCCCCTCCTCGACTGCCACGCGACAGGCATTGTCGATCATGCCGATGTTGAGCGCGTCCGACGGAGCGCGATCGTCCGTGGCGAAGCAGCAGCGCCGAGCGAGCGCGGGGTTATCGAGGATGATCGGGGCAAGGGCGGCAAGATCGTGACTGCAGGTACCCTCGCGCAGCATGACGTACATGCCGCGAGAAAGCTCGTCGAGCGCCTCCTCAACCCCCGTGTTCTCATGGTCGGCGATGACCCCGGCCGCGACATAGGCGTTGAGGTCGCCGCCCGCCGTCATGGGCGCGTGTCCATCCACCTGGCCGGAAATGGTTTGAGCACCCATCGCGATACGGCGGCAAGTCTCCTCGTCAGCCCCAAAGACCCCGGGGAGGTTCATCATCTCGCCCAAGCCGAAGATGGCCCCACGATACTCCTCCATGAAAGCCCGCATGTCCGCCGCGGTGATGACCGCACCCGCCTGCTCGTCGGGCAGGGCGGGGACGCAGGAGGGCATCATGAACTTGATATCGAGCGGGGCGCGCGAGGCATCCTCGATCATGAACGCGAGACCGTCGAGGCCGCCCACGTTGGCGATCTCGTGACTGTCGGCGATGGCCGTGGTGGTACCGCGAGCGAGGGCCATGCGGGCGTACTCGGCCGGGCGGATGTTCGAGCTCTCGATATGCAGATGGCCGTCGATGAAGCCAGGGGCGAGATAGCGGTTCTCGCAGTCGACGACGCGTGCCGCCTCCCACGCGGGAACGGAGGCGTCCTCGCAATCTCGGCCCTCGAACAGCACGCCCGCGATGCAGCCGAGCTTCACCGCGACTTGCCCGCGCGCCACGCGCAAGCGATAGACATCGACGATGCGGGCATTCGCAAGCACAAGGTCCGCCGGTGCACGGCCCTCAGCCACATCGATCAGAGCCTGCATGAGTTTAACCAGATCGGGTTCCATATCCATGGTACCTGCCCTTCGCGCGCGCTGACATTTCACCCATGGTACCCACGCGCGCCCGATCGCAACACGAAGGGGCCCGGCCGCCCGATTGGCAGCCGGGCGCCTGCCGTCGGCCCGCCACTGCCGGCGGGTGAACTGCCGTATTTCACCGAAAAGTCGACCGGGGGAACCGGCCGACTTTTCGGATGTGCAATTTGTACCCGTCCCCTTTTGCGCGCTTTTGCGCGCGGGGCGGCGCTTAGGCCAGACGTGCGAACTTGCGCTTGCCCACCTGCAGGACCGTGCCGGGCTTGAGGGCCGCGGGATCCACGTTGTAGGTCTTGGGCGCGACGGCCTCGCCGTCGAGTTTGACGCCGCCGCCGTCGATGTCGCGCCGCGCCTGGCCGGCGCTGGGAACCAAGCCGGCGGCCTGCAGCACGGCGGGCAGATACACGAGGCCCTCGTCGTTCACGGAGACCTCGATGGAGACCTCGGCGATGTCGGTGGGCAGGTCGTGGTTCTTGTGGACGCGGTCGAACTCCGCCTCGGCCGCCTCGGCGGCATCGGCGGAGTGGTAGGTGGTCACCAGGTCGCGACCGAGGGCGCGCTTGAGCTCGTAGGGGTTGGCAGAGCCGTCGGCCAGCGAGGCGTCGATGGCGTCGACCTCGGCAGGTGCGAGCGAGCTCGCCAGGCGGTAGTATTTGCCGATCATCTCGTCCGGAATCGACATGGTCTTGCCGAACATATCGGCCGGCTCATCGGTGAGGCCGATGTAGTTGCCGTAGGACTTGGACATCTTGCG
>JAHHSP010000187.1 GCA_020025115.1 Collinsella sp.
TTCCGGGGTTGGGGCGCCCGCTCTTCCGGGTGTCCATCCCGCCTTGCTTTTTCCCACCGCCTGCACCCGGCTTGGGCGGCACGGGGCGGATGAGGCACTTGGCGCCGTACCCGATCAGGTCCTCGCGCCCGGCCTTCCGCAGCGCCTCCTTCACCAACTTGTAGTTCTCGGGCTTGCGGTACTGGATGAGCGCGCGCTGCATGGCCTTCTCGTGCGGGTCGCGCGGGATGTAGACCGGCTCCATGGTGCGCGGATTCACGCCCGTGTAGAACATGCAGGTAGACATGGTGGAGGGCGTGGGGTAGAAGTCCTGCACCTGCTCGGGCATGTAGCCCATGTCGCGCACGGCCTCCGCCAGCTCCACGGCCTCCTTCATGGTCGAACCCGGATGGCTCGAGATGAGATAGGGCACGACGTACTGCTTGAGGCCGTATTCAGCGGAGAGGCGCTCGAATCGCTCGACGAATGCGTCGTACACCGCGCGGCGCGGCTTGCCCATCACCGAGAGCACGGCGTCGCTCACGTGTTCGGGCGCCAGGCGGAGCTGGCCGCTCACGTGGTGCCGCAGCAGCTCCACGAGGAACTTGTCGCTCGCGTCGGCCATGGTGTAGTCGAAGCGGATGCCGCTGCGCACGAAGACCTTCTTCACACCGGGGATCTGACGCAGGTCGCGCAGCAGCTCGGCGTATGCATCCTCGTTCGTGTCCATGTTGCGGCAGACATTCGGCCACAGGCAGCGGCGGTTCTTACAGACACCGTGCGTGAGTTGCTTTTTACATGCGGGCTTGAAGAAATTCGCGGTGGGTCCTCCCACGTCGTTGATATAGCCCTTGAATTCGGGGTCGTGCGTGAGCTCCTCGGCCTCGCGCATGATGCTCTCGCGGCTGCGCACCTGTACCATGCGGCCCTGGTGGAAGGCGAGCGCGCAGAAGGAACATTCGCCGAAGCATCCTCGGTTGCTGGAGATGGAGAAGCGGATCTCATCGAACGCGGGGATGCCTCCGGCCGCGTCGTAGTCGGGGTGCCAATGGCGTGCATAGGGGAGTTCTGCCACCTCGTCCATCTCGCGCTCGGCGAGGGGCGCCGACGGCGGGTTCTGCACCACGTAAACGCCGTTGGGATAGGGCTCCACCAGGCGCCCCCCTGTGATGGGGTCCATGTTCTGCTGTTGGATGTTGAAGGAGCGCGCATAGGCGAGGCGGTCCGCCCCAAGTTCGTCCCAGCTGGGGAGCAGCTCGTAATCGAAGACGTTGTCCAGCGCTCCCGGCCCGCTCGTGCGATAGACGGAGCCGTTCACGAAGGTGATCTGGTCCACGGGCAGTCCTGCGTCGAGCGCATCTGCCACCTCGACGACCGAGTGCTCGCCCATGCCGTAGAGCAGGATGTCGGCGCCGGAGTCGAGCAGGACGGAGCGCTTGAGCTTGTCCTGCCAGTAGTCGTAGTGGGCGAGACGGCGTAGGCTCGCCTCGATGCCGCCGATGATGATGGGCTTGTCCTTGAAGGTGCGGCGGATGAGGTTGCCGTAGACCGTGACGGCGCGGTTGGGGCGCGCCCCCGCCTTGCCGCCGGGGGTGTAGGCGTCCTCGTGGCGCGGTTTCTTATTCACCGTGTAGTGGTTCACCATCGAGTCCATGTTGCCGGCCGAGACGAGGAACCCCAGTCGCGGTTCGCCAAGCGCGGCGATGCTCGCGGGGTCGGTCCAGTCGGGCTGGCAGATCAGCCCTACGCGATAGCCCGCGCGCTCGAGCACGCGCGAGATGATCGCCATGCCGAAGCTCGGATGGTCCACATAGGCGTCGCCGCAGATGTAGACGAAATCGCACTGGTCCCAGCCCCGCGCCTCCATATCGGCGCGCGAGACGGGGA
>JAHHSP010000188.1 GCA_020025115.1 Collinsella sp.
CGGCTTCACGGTGTACATGTACGGAGATGAGGCGTGACGCATGTGAAACGGCTCGAGGCGGTGAGCATATTCCCGCAGGGCGCTTTTGTGGAGCGAAGCGCAACCGCGCCCAAAGGGATGATGCCCGCCGCCTCGAGTGGCCGGTTCTTCTTACGCCGGCATGCCCGCTATGAAAACATGCCCGTGAGGTAATCGTTGAGACGCCTATCCTTGGGACGTTGGAAGATCTGATCGGTCTGCCCGCACTCGACCATGTCGCCCATGTAGAAGAAGGCAGTGCGGTTGGATACGCGGCTCGCCTGCTCCATATTGTGCGTCACGATCACGATGGCGCGATCCTGGACCACGCTCTGCATGAGCTCCTCGATCGCCAGGGTCGAGATCGGGTCGAGGGCCGAGCACGGCTCGTCGAACAAAATGACATCCGGATGCATGGCGAGCGTGCGGGCGATGCACAAACGCTGCTGCTGACCGCCGGAGAGCGAGAATGCGCTCTGATTCAGCTTATCCTTGACCTCGTCCCACAGGGCCGCGCCGCGCAAGGATTCCTCCACCAGGGCGTCGAGGTTCTCCTTGCCACGCAGGCCATGGCGCTTGGGCGCGAACACGATGTTCTCATAGATGGTCTTATGGAATGGGTTCGGTTGCTGGAACACCATCCCGATCGAGCGGCGCAACTCATAGAGGTTCTCCTCGCGTGTGTTGATGTTGCGCCCGTCGTAGATGATCTCACCCTCGACGCGGCAGCCCTTGATCTCGCGGTTCATGAGGTTCAAACTGCGCAGAAACGTGGACTTGCCACAGCCGGACGGGCCGATCAACGCGGTGATCTCGCCCTTGTGGAACGCGAGCGAGGTATCGTGCAGCGCATGGTTGGAGCCGTAGTAGACGTTGACGCCATGCGTCTCGAGCACGACTTCGGAAGTCGGGGCCATCTCGGCGGCGGCGGCACCGATGGCCACCTGGTCCACAGCGGTCTCGCCCGTAATCACTTCAGTCATTCGGCGGTCATCCTTTTAGCCAGGGCCCCGCCCGCGAGGCGGGAGAGCACGTTGAACAAAAGCACGCAGATCATCAGCAAGGCGGCGGTGCCCCACACGATATGCTGGGCCTCGGGGCTGCCCTCGCCGTAAATCTTGTAAATATGCACCGCAAGCGACTCGCCGGGGCGGAAGATGTTCCAGGCGCACGTGGGACTGGAGAAGTCAAACGTGAGGAAGTTCAGGCGCACCGGGCTCGACGAGCCGGCGGTGAACAGCAGGGCCGCGGCCTCGCCGAACACGCGACCGGCGGAGAGCACGACGCCCGTGACGATGGCGGGCATGGCGGCCGGGATGAGCACGTGAACCGTGGCCTCCCAGCGCGTGAGGCCCATGGCCAGACATGCGTCGCGCTGATGCTGGGGCACGTCCTCGAGCGCCTGCTGGATGACGCGCACCAGAATCGGGATGTTGAACATGGTGAGCGCCACGGCACCGGAGATGATCGAATACTTCCATCCGAGGTTCACGGAGAACACGAGGAAGCCGAACATGCCCACGACGATGGATGGCAGCGACGAGAGGGTCTCGATGGCCGTGCTCGCAATCGCGGTGACGGGGCCATCCGGAGCGTATTCGGTGAGGAACACCGCCGCACCCAAACTCACCGGGACCGAGATCAGCAGCGTTATGACAAGCAGGTAGAACGAATCGAACAGCTGATAGGCAACACCGCCGGCGGCACCGTTGGAACGGCTCGGCTGCGTGAGGAAGCCAGGGGTCAACAGGGGGGAGAGACCCTCGTACAGGATATAGGCCACCATCGACACGACAACGAGCATGAC
>JAHHSP010000189.1 GCA_020025115.1 Collinsella sp.
CTGATCTCCAGCGCAAGATACTCGCGTCCCCAGTCCTCTTCCGTCGCGTCGACGAACTCACCGGCAAAGGCGACGCCGCGGACCCGCTCGTCCCCATGGATGACCACGCCGGCGGCCCCGAGCTCGGAAAGAGCCTCGGGCAGGAAGGCGTCGGCGATCGCCTCGTCGACAAGCAGGGACTCGCAGGCGTTGCACCCGCCCACACGCTGAGTATTGGCGAACATGATAATCGCCCGAGCACGAGAGAAGTCGGCGCTTTCGTGCACATAGATATGGCAATTTCCCGTACCCGTCTCAATGACCGGCACCAGGCTCTCGCGCACGCAGCGCTGGATGAGACCGGCGCCCCCGCGCGGGATCAAAACATCCACCAGACCGCGCAACGCCATGAGCGCCCCCGTCGCAGCGCGATCGGTCGTCTCGACGATGGAAACCGCCGCTCGGTCGAATCCGCTCTCCTCGACGGCATCCGCCAAGATGTGGGCGATCGCGACGCAGCTATTCTGAGCGATGGAACCTCCCCGCAGGATGCAGGCGTTGCCCGTGCGAACGCAGATGCCCGCGGCATCGGCGGTGACGTTGGGGCGCGCCTCGTACACCATCGCGACAAGCCCCAGGGGCACGCTCACGCGCCTCAGATGGACGCCTTCGCTGATATCGCGCTCATCGAGCACGCGCCCCACGGGGTCGGGCAGGTCGGTGAGCTTATCGAGGCCCGCGGCCATGCTCTCGACGCGCTCCGACGTGAGTAGCAAGCGATCGAGCAGACCCTCAGGCGTACACACGGCGCGTGCGGCTTCCATGTCGATGGCATTCGCCTCAAGGACTTCGTCGGCGCGCCGACGAAGTGCGGCGGCCATGGCGCGCACCGCGGCGCGGCGGGCCTCATCGGAGGCAAACCCCAATGATCGAGAGGCGGCCTTTGCCTCTCGGGCAAGATCTTCAACATACACGGCGATGTCGCTCATGGCGAACTCCTCACATGAAAGCGCGTGGTCGTGGCGATGGGACGCAGCGGGCGGTGGGTTGGCGCTACGCGAATACGATCAGGTTGTCGCGGTGGATGGCGGGCTTGTCGGCAAGCGCGGCGAGCAGGCGGTTGCCGGCGATGTCCTCCTGACGGCGGCCCGCTGCGAGCTCGAGCACGTCCCGGTCGGCCTCGGCGATACCGCGCGCGAGCACTAACCCATCCGCATCGCGGACATCAAGGATGTCCCCTTTTGCAAAATCGCCCTCGACGGTCTTGATGCCCACGGACAGCAACGAGCCACCGCCGTCGACCAGTGCCCTTGCGGCGCCCGCGTCCACCGTCACCGCGCCGTGGGCCGAATCGCCCAACGCGATCCACAGCTTGCGCGGAGCGATCTCCAAGCGACCCGTGGGCGGCACGAATCGCGTGCCCACCTGCTCACCGGCCGCAAGGCGCACCAGCGGGCGATCCTCGGCGCCCGAGCAGATGACGCTCTCGATGCCGGCCGTCATGAGGATGCGGCTGCCGCGGATCTTGGTGATCATGCCGCCCGTGCCGACAGAGGTGGTGGAGTCGCCGGCGGAACCGATGATCGTCGCGTCGATCTTGTCCACGCGCGCAATGAACTCGGCACTCGGATCGAGCGAGGGGTTCGCCGTGTACAGACCGTCGATATCGGAGAGTGTCACGCACAGGTCGGCGGAGACCAGACAGCTCACAAGGGCGGCAAGCGTGTCGTTATCGCCAAATTTGATCTCGTCGACGGCGGTGGTGTCGTTCTCGTTCACCACGGGCACCGCGCCCAGCGCGAGCAGGCGCGTGAGCGCATCGCGCGCATGAAGATACGAGGAAC
>JAHHSP010000019.1 GCA_020025115.1 Collinsella sp.
GCCCTGCGTGCGGTTCATGACGCTCTCCGAAGCCGCCCTGTTGCCCGCCGGCTCCGTCGATGCCGTCTTCGTCGCCGACGTCGATGCCGACGGCTTCCCGCTTTCACATGAGGAGGGGGTGCTTTCGACCCTCGCCGCCAAGCTCGGGGCCGCACCTGTGGGGCTCGAGCCCGCCGCCCGACTGCGCGACCTGTTCGACCGTGCGCTGGCGGCCGCCCGGGACCGCGCGGTCCTGGCCCGTGTGACGCACGATCGGCAGGCCAAGGACCGCTATCCCGCTTCGACGTGGACGGAGCTCACGGCCGCCGTCCGTGCGACGGGGCGCCCCGTGATCGTGGACTCGGTGGGTGAGGGCGATATCGTGGCCGATCTCGACACCGCCGCCGGCATGGGGCTTGAACGTCGGCGTGTGGCGTGCCTGCCCCCGCAAGAGCTGTCCGAAGACGCCATCCGCCACCTGGTTCTCTATCGGCGGGACCCGGACGACCCGTCCCGCCTCGTCCCTCGACAGCTGTCCGCCTCCCAGATCGAGGGGTATGTGACCTGCCCTCTGTGCTGGTTCATGTCCTCGCGGGTCCGCCCGCAGTCGCTTGACGCGGGGTTCGGCAATATGGAAAAGGGCAATTTCGTCCACGACGTCATGTACCGCCTGCACACCGAGCTCGCTGAGGAGGGGGTTTCCCGCGTCACGCCCGACAATCTCGAGGCATGCCTGGGGAGGCTCCGGGACGTGTTCGACCGCGTCCGCGCGGAGCACGCGCGCAACAAGACATCGAGCTCCGCCGCGCTCGTCGCGCACTCGGCTCTGGAGCACGTGCAGGTGGACGAGATTCTGCCGCAGCTCGAGGCGGTGGTGCGCTACGAGGCGGGGGCGCTGGCGCCCTTCGTCCCCGTGTACCTCGAGTACTCCTTTGACGGTCTGGGGGTTGAGTACGCCGGTCGTCCACTCGGCGGCCGCATCGACCGCGTGGACGTCGATGCGCAGGGCCGCGCGATGGTCATCGACTACAAGCACCGCACGGATGTCGGCGCCTTCAAGTTGGCCGACCCCACGGTCGTCAAGCGCGATGGCACCGTCCCGGCCGATGATCCGGACTGGCTGCCCGAGCACACGCAGTCGCTCATCTACGCGCAGGCGTTGCGCCACTCTGAGCTCGCGCTCGATGCCCGCGGCGCCCTCTATTTCTCGACCAAGGGCGGCAGCCCCGCCATGCGCGGCGCCATTTCGGAGGAGTTCGTCGAGGTCGAGCCCGGGGATGGGCGCGTGCCGGGACTGCGGACGGGGTTCCCCGACGCCGAGCACGGCGGCACCATGGGCTTCGACGAGCTGCTCGACCGAGTCGAGCGGACCATCGCACGCAAACTGGACGCCCTCGAAGCGGGTGACGTCGCGGCGGCGGAGAAGCCGGGTGCGCGGTGCGCATTCAACCATGACCTTGGATTCGAGCGGAGGGACGCATAACCAATGGACCTTTCCACCCTCATGCCGCAGCAGCGCGACATCGTGACGACTCTCGACCGGCCGCTCTTCGTCTCGGCGGGCGCCGGCTCCGGCAAGACCTTTACCCTGACGCGCAGGATCTTGTGGGCGCTATCACCCGAGTCCGGCCCTTTCATCCATAACCTCGACCAGGTGCTCGCCATCACATTCACCAAGGACGCCGCCGCCGAGATTCGCGAACGCGTCCGCGGCGCTCTCATCGAGGAGGGTATGGCCGAGGTCGCCTTGCAGGTCGATGACGCATGGATCTCGACTATTCACGGCATGTGCTCGCGCATCTTGCGCGCCCATGCGCTCGAGCTCGGCCTCGATCCCGAATTCAGCGTCCTGGACGAGTCCGTCTCCGGCCCGCTCATGGATAGGGCGGTCGATGCCGTGATCGCACGGGAGCGCGGCGGCTTGCGTGAGCTGCAGGAGTGGTATGCGCTTTCCGGCGAGCTGGATCCGAGCGGCTTCGAGGCGGGTACGAGCGTCAAACGCCTGGTGCGCACGCTGCTCGAGCGCGCAAGCGCCTCGCGTCATGGCTTCGACGACATTCATCTCATCCGCGGCGCGGTTGATTTCTCGGGCCTCATGGACGCCTATCGCCAATGTCTCGATGCGAGCCCCAAAGCCGCCGAGACCGCTCGTCTGGCGTTGGACGCCCTCGAGGCTTATGAGGACGGTCCGCAGACGCGGGGGGACCTTGCGGCGTGCATGCTCGCCTGCGGTATGCCCCGCCCGAGCAAGGCCTTTCCCAAGGAGCAGGTGGCCCTGCTCAAGGCGGAGGCCGCCGATGCCTTCATCAATGCCTACCTGGCTCTCGGAGGCCCCGCCCTCGACGAGCTGCTCGCCCTCGCCCGCGCCGTCGGCGACGAGTACGCCGTGCTCAAGACGGAGCTCTCGGCGCTCGATAACAACGACTTGCTCCGCCTCACCTACGAGGCGCTTCGCGACCATCCCGGCATCCGCGATGCGTACGCGGGCAAATTCGCCATGGTCATGATCGACGAGTTCCAAGACACCGATCAACAGCAGGTCGACCTCATCAACTTCCTGACGGGCGATGGCGGCCGAGCGCTGTGCACCGTGGGCGATGCCCAGCAGTCGATCTACCGTTTCCGCGGTGCCGAAGTCGAAGTGTTCCGACGTGCGCAGCGCCGCATCGAGCAGGGGTCCGCCGCGGGTTCCGAGGGGTCCGTGGTCAAGCTCGTCAAGAACTTCCGCAGCCACGCCGAGGTGCTCGGGTACGTCGCCCGCATCTTCGATGACGAGCAGGGCGGCATCATGCCCGATTTCCTCAACCTGCTCCCGCACGACGGGCGCGCCGACGGCCTGCAGGTGGCGGGCGCCTCGCGTCGTCAGGCCGTGCTCGTCGCGGGCGGCACAACCGAGGAGCGCACGGCCGCCAAGGCCGAGGCCATCGCCAGGCGGTTCCGGGCCCTTGCCGATGCCGGCCAGTCCGTGGGCGGCATGGTCCTGCTGCTGGGGGGCATGACCCGCGCGGGCGTCTACGCGGACGCCATTCGCTCACAGGGTCTCGACTGCGTGATCAGCGGCGGTTCGGTGTTCGCCTCCACGGAGGAGGCCAAGACCGTCCGCGCACTCGTGCACACGCTCGGAAACCTGGCCGATACCGCCCAGGGCCTCGCCCCCGTGCTCGCCTCTCCATTGTTTGCCCTGGGTGTCCAGGAATTCCTGGCGCTGGCGACGGCATGGGATGCGCAGACCGGCGAGACCCGTCGTCGCAACATCGAACTCGGCATTCTGTCCGATGACGATGCTCCGGGCTTCGGCGACCTCCCGCTGCTCGCCCGCGCCCGCGCGGTGCTGCGCCGCGCCCTCTCTCGCTTGGGGAGGGATCCTCTCGCATCGATCGTGCGCGATGTGGTCAACGAGTCCGGTTGGATGGTCCGCCTCGCCGAGCGCGGGGCGGAGGGCCGCGCGCAGGCGGCGAATGTCCTCAAGGCGATCGACGCGGTCGCCGAGGCGGAGGCCGAATGGGGGAACGCGCCGCGTCAGGTGGCGCTCGCCTACGACCGGTTCCTGACGGGCAAGCAGGCGCCGGGAGCCCTCAACGAGGAGGGTGGCAACGCGGTCCGCATCATGACGGTGCACGCGTCCAAGGGTCTCGAATTTCCCGTGGTCGCCGTGTCCGAGTGCTTCGCCATCCGCCCCAATTCAGCGCGCATGCAATCCGTGCGTCGCGACGACGGCGCGCTCGACCTCGTCGCGCTGCCGGGCCGTTTCCCGAGCTGCCGCGATTCGCTCGGGACGCTGATAGAGGGTGCCCAGGTTGAGAAGCAGTTCAAGAAGTACCTGAGCGGTTCGGGCGCCGCAGGCCCCTGGCTCGATGCGAGCCTGGTCGATGACGTGTGCGCGACCGGGTCGGCCGCCGAGGCGTGGCTGTCCATGCGCGACGAGGAGGATCGCCTGGCGCTTGAGGAGCGCGCCCGCCTCCTGTACGTCGCGATGACGCGCGCCCGCGAGGTCTGCCTGCTTGCGATGGATGCACCCGTCGGCCGTGGCAGGGAATCGTCTCTCACGCTCAGGCCCGAGCTCGACCTCACGCCCGCCGTGCTCGAGCGCATCCTGCCCGATGCCGGTGCCTCCCTCGCGTGCGATCGCCTCGTGTTCGAAAACGCCCAAGCGGGCGATTTCGAGTTGATCGCGCTCAGGGACTTCTCGTATGGCGGCGCCGCATATGAGGCGCGTGTCGAGCCGGTCGATGCGGGGGAGCCGGTCGTGGACGCCCCGGAACCCGAGCCGATGGATTCGTTCACGCTCGTGGAGCCCGCGGGCGTGCGCATGCGCGTCGTGCCCGCCGAGCGAGGCCCGCGCGATTCCTACAGCTACTCGTCGGTCTCGGCGGAGCTGCACGAGGAGGCCGAGGACCATCCCGAACTGGCGGGGTCCGCCCGCGCGGAAGCGGCGGATGAGGCCGCGGTATCGGATGGAGGCGAGGTGCCGTTCGAGGAGCTCGATGGGCGGATCGCCCTGCCGCGCGAGGGAGACCCGACGGCGCTCGGCAGCGCCTTCCACGCCGCATGCCAGTGGCTGGTCGAGTTCGACCGTGCCGATCTGCCCGCCGAGCGAGCCGACGCCCTGTGCCGCTTTTGGGGCTGCACGGCCGCGCAGCGTGAGCGTTTCGACGAGGCGATGGGGCGCTGGCTCGGCAGCGAAGCGCGCGCCGAGGCCCTTGCCTGGCCGTGTCGCCGTGCCGAGGTGCCGTTCTACTCCCTCGGCATGGACGGGCTCGCGGAACGCTTCGGGTCTTACGCCGAGGGCGCCATCGACCTGCTGTGCACCGACCCCGCCCGTCCCGGTCGCGCCCTGTTGATCGACTACAAGACCGGTGGGAGCCCGCTCGAAACGCCCGAGCAGCTGCAGGACAAGCACTCCCTGCAAGCGAGCGTCTACGCTGACGTCTTGCACAAGGCCGGGTACGAGCAGGTGACGCTCAAGTTCGTGCGCGTCGAGGTTCCCGATCCCGTCGATCCCACGCAGCCCCAGGTCGTCACGTACGAGCTATAGCGCGTACCCAGGGATCCACCCGTTGTCTGCGTGCGCGGCCCCGCCCCTGGAGATTTCCCCGTGGGGCGTTTCCGAGGTGAAGCCCAGCCGCGCCCAAGGGGATGATGCGCATGGATCGAGGGGACAAGTTGAGGGCTCGCGCAACCGAACACACTGTGTGCCTTCCACGAGCCCGGGGCGCACATGCGTTCTGTCCGCGCGCTCGGTTAGAATCGATAGCGTTCGAAAGGACCCCGTCCCGACGCCCATCCTGAACCTCAATTTAGGGACTGTCCCTAAATTGAGGTTTGGGTCGGGACGGATTTGCGTATTCTTAGCACATCACATTGGAGATCCAGCACATGGCGTTCGTTCATCTGCACAACCACACCGTCTATTCCATGCTGGACGGCGCGACGCGCATCAAGGACATGGTGTCGCGCGCCGTCGAGCTGGGCATGCCCGCCGTCGCCATCACCGATCATGGCTACATGTACGGCGTTCCCGAGCTCGGCCTCGCCTGCGACGCCGTAAACCACAGCACGCCCGAGTACAAGGTTTGGAGCCACGACAAGTCCTTCTTGGAGAAGGGCCGCCGCGACGAGCTCGAGTGCCCCGATCGAGAGTCCGACCCGCGCGGCTACGAGCAGCACATGAAGGACCTCGCGATGTGGGATGAGAGGGGCAGCATCGACGAGCTCAAGCCGCCGCTGGTCATCAAGCCCATCTTCGGGTGCGAGGTATATTTCACGCCCGATGAGACCCTCGCGCGCGACCGCAAGCCCGAGCTCTACCACATGGTCCTCTTCGCTCAGAACGAGAAGGGCTACGTCAACCTCATGCAGACGGTCTCCGAGGCCGCCGTGCAGGGCTTTTACTACAAGCCGCGTGTGACGTTGGACAACCTGCGCCGCCATCGCGAGGGCCTCATCGCCAGCTCCGCGTGCATCGCCGGCATCATCCCCAAATGCATCGACCGAGGCGAGATGGCAACCGCCATCGAGTGGGCGGAGACCTTCCGCGACACGTTCGAGCCGGGCAACTTCTACATCGAGATTCAAGAACACGGGATCACGACCGATTCCGGCATCACCGATGAGGAGCTCTCCAAGACCCTCATCCAAATCGCCGAGCAGGTGGGCGTCAAGGTCATCGCCACCAACGACTTCCACTATCTCACGCGCGAGGACGCCCCGGTCCAGGACGTCATCATGTGCATCGGCACGAACTCGAAGATCGATGACCCGAACCGCATCCGCATGGAGGGCTCGGAGTTCTACATGAAGACCGAGGAGGAGATGCGGGCCCTGTTCCCGTATTGCCCCGAGGCCTGCGACAACACCCTCGAGATCGCCGAGAAGTGCAACGTCGAGCTCGACTGGGACAGCATTATCCTGCCGAATTACCCCCTGCTCGACCCGGGCGAGACACACGAGAGCCAGTTCCGTCGCGAGTGCGAGGAGGGCCTCGCCAAGCGTTACGGCGATGATTGGGACGGCAAGGAGATTTGCGGCGTCGACATCCGCGAACGTTTCGAGTTCGAGTACAAGGTCATCTGCGACAAGGGCTTCGCCGCGTACTTCCTCATCGTCGCCGAGTACGTTCGCTGGGCCAAGCAAAACGGCATCGGCGTCGGCCCGGGCCGCGGATCGGCCGCCGGCGCCCTGGTCGCCTACGCCATGGACATCACCACCTTCGACCCGCTGTCGAACGGCCTCATGTTCGAGAGGTTCCTCTCTCCCGAGCGCACCGAGATGCCCGATATCGATATGGACTTCGACGATGAGCGGCGCCTCGAGGTCATCGAGCATGTTCGACAGCTCTATGGCCCCGAGAAGGTCACCCACGTCATCACCTACTCCACCATCAAGGCCAAGCAGGCCATCAACGACGCCGCCCGTGTGTTGGACTATCCCGTTTACATGGGTCAGCGCCTGTCCAAGATGGTCTCCGCCGATCCGGGCGTGAAGCTCAAGCAGGTGCTCGAGAAGCAGCCGGGCAAGGAGGACCTGTACAATCCGGATTTCGTCGAGGCGTACCAAAAGGACGAGGACGCCCGCCGCATCATCGACACGGCGCTGTCCATCGAGGGCCTCACGCGCGGCGAGGGCGTGCACGCCTGCGCCGTCCTGATCTGCCGTGATGCGGTCAACGAGCACGTACCCACCAAGCTCGATACCAAGGGCGGTGTCGAGATCACCCAGTACGAGGGCCATACGGTCGCCGACATGGGCCTGCTCAAGATGGACTTCCTGGGCTTGCGCACCCTCACGGTCATCTCCAAGGCCAAGGCCAACATCAAGAAGAGCTTCGGCATCGATATCGATGTCGATTCCATTCCCTTCGACGACCCCAAGATCTTCGAGCTCATGAGCTCGGGCCGTACCGCCGGCGTGTTCCAAGTCGAGTCCGCCGGCATGACGGCCACGATCAAGAACATGAAGCCCACCGAGTACAAACACGTCGTCGCTCTGATCGCCCTGTATCGTCCCGGCCCCCTGGGTGCCGGCATGGTCACGAGCTACATCAACCGTATGAACGGCAAGGAACCCGCGGTCTCCTACGACCCGCGCCTCGACGGCATCCTGGGCGAGACCTACGGCACCATGGTCTACCAGGAGCAGGTCATGCTCATTTCGGTCGAGATGTGCGGCTTCTCCAAGGGCGAGTCGGATTCGCGCATCCGCAAGCCCGTGGCCAAGAAGAAGATCAAGATGCTCACCGACCAGGTATTCAAGTGGTCGGACGGTGAGGATGAGACGATTTATGACCACTGGATGAACGGTGCGGAGAAGAACGGTTACAAGCGTTCGGTCGCCCAGAAGATCTGGGATGACGTCCTCGAGTTCGCGTCCTACGCGTTCAACAAGTCCCACTCCGCCGGTTACGCGATCCTGGTCATGCAGACCGCCTGGCTCAAGGCCCATTACCCCAACGAGTACATGGCGGCCGTGCTCACCTCCTACACGGGCAAGACCGACAAGATCGTGCATTACGTCTCCGCCTGCCGCCACGACGGCATCGCCGTCCTGCCCCCGGATATCAACGAGTCCGGCACCGAGTTCACGGCGACTCCGGAGGGCGTGCGCTTCGGCCTGGCCGGTATTCGCGGCGTGGGCGAGGGCGTGACTCAGGCGATCATCGAAGAGCGCGAGAAGGGCGGCCCCTTCAAGAACCTGCACGACTTCGTCGAGCGCGTGGATTCGAGCCAGGCCAACCGTCGCGTCATCGAGGCGCTCATCAAGGGCGGCGCCTTCGACTCGACGGGCTATCCGCGCCGTCAGCTCATGCACTTCGTCGATCGTGACAACCCCGAGAACATCATCGATGCCGCGGTGAAGCGCCAGAAGGACCGCGCCGCCGGGCAGACGTCGCTCTTCGACGTGTTCGGCGATGTCGAGGGCTCCGGTTTCGAGGTCATCGTTCCCGAGCCCGACGGGCAGGAATGGGACCGACATATGAAGCTCTCCTTCGAGAAGGAGGTGCTGGGCATTTACGTTTCCGACCATCCCCTGCGCCCGTATGAGTACGCGCTCGCCAAGGCGCGTGAGTTCACGCTGTCCCAGATCGATACGGGCTTCGAGACCATGGGCCCCACCGGCAACGCGGTGAACCAGGAGATTCCCGAGGGCAAGCCCTATTGGTGGGCCGGCATGGTCTCGGGCGTCAGCAAGCGAGTCACCAAGAACGGAGACCCCATGGCCATCGTGCAGCTCGAGGACATGGAGGGCGAGGCGACGGTCGTCGTGTTCCCCAAGACGTACAAGCAGTGCGAGGGCTATCTGTACGGGGAGGTCGACCCCGAGACGGGCGCGCAGCTCTCTGATGCCTTCATTCGCGTCAAGGGCAAGCTCGAGCGCTCCGATCGCGGCGACCAGATCATCGCTCAGGAGATCGAGCCGCTTGCGCTGAATGAGGAGAGCAACCGCCCCAAGGTCTTCGAGATCATGGTACCGAACTCTCGCTTCTCACAGTCCAACATGGCGCGCCTGGCGACGGTCCTGAACACCAACCCCGGCGGCGACCGCGTGGAGCTGTTCATCGAACAGGAGGACGGCCAGACCATGCGCGCCGAGATTCCCACGCGCGTCAACGCCCGTTCGATTCCCCTGATCGCCGAGGTCAAGGGCATCGTGGGCAATAAGGGTCGCGTGACGGTGATCTAGTCGTTATGCCCGTTCAACTTTTCTGATCCTACATCTCTGTTTCCAGCTTCGGACCCAAATTAATACCATCGGAAATTGTTTGCACCGTTCACCGAATCATTGACGGCTCTTGATGTCGCTTAAATGGATATGGGTATACGCTTATTGACAAATAAAGAGGTTAAGGAATTTCCCAAGATGTTATCGAGAAAGGGAGGGCGAGCATGAATGATAAGGTGAAGAAGGGCTTGGCGGTTGCCTGCTTGGGCGTCGCTCTTGCCTCGGGGGGTGCAACGGCTGCTTTGGCGACCACCGCCGGTTACAGTGCCAAGCTTCCCGGCATGCAAGGGAATGTGACGATTGCCACGGGAAGGAAGTCGTCGTCATCTTCGGCTTCTGCCACAACAAAACCGACCCGGATCGAATGTGGATCTGCTTGGCAGTGGCTCGATGACACCAGTGGTCGTGCGAGTGATTCGAAGCTGACGTACGCAGGAGATACGATTAGGCTCTCGTACTACAACAAGTCCGCCCGCAGTGGAATCAGTTTACGCGCCTGTACGGATGGCTGGAAGGATCCGAGCATCATCAACGGTTCCGTTGATTTCGGATAGTGCCATTCGGTTGATCGGATTCAATCTTGGGGAATGACTGTTGCTTGGAGGGCTTGTCACATGCGATGAGCCCTCCTCTTGTTGAGGAAGGACTTTCGTAGCGTGAACGGCATTCTCAAGCTTCAACTCAGACGACTTTTGTCCAGTACGGGGTTCTATGCGGCGTTATTTGTTTCTATTGCCTTTGCCGTGGTGGGGTTTGTCGAGACGTGCGTTGCGTTTTGGGGGGCAGATGTTTCAGATCTCCCTCATGCTGCCAGTGCCTGGGGTTTCAATATGGAAGAGATGCGCGTGCAGAGCCTGAGGGTCTACGTGTACTTCGCGATGAGTATCCTCGCAGCGTTCCCGATGTGCGGCTTGATAGCTCGGGATATACAATCGAATACGGTTCCCTGCATCGTAGTGCGTGGGGGTGCAAAGGCTTACATTTTGTCGAATGCCACGCTTGCTTTTCTCAGTGCGTTTTCTATTGTGCTGATAACGGGTGTGGTTTCCCAGCTGCTTGCCATCTTGGTGTTCCCCCTTCACGGTGACTTGTCGGTCAATATCAATTTGCCTTTGTATCGGACGGGTTACGATCCTTACATCTTTCTTGATTCAATGAGGATGACACACCCGTTTATGCGTAATGTTGTCTTTATTGTCTACATGTCCTTATGGTCTGGTTTAATGGGGCTCATTTCATATGGTTTGACGTTTTGGAATAAGGGAAATCTGCTTTCTTCTCTTTGTGCGCCTGCCATCATGTCTTTGAGCCTATGGTATGTAATTCCTGCACTATTCCAGCACGATTACGTGCTCGTTCATTTCGCATATCTCTTTCCGTCATATCAGTCTTTGCCGTTTAGCATGGTGATGTTTGTTGCGATTCCGTTCTCTATGCTTGCTGTTTCTGTGCTTCTGATCGCTGTCCCCATCGTTACGAAGCGCGAGGTATTCATATGAAACTAATCGCACATATTATTAAGGGAAGTGCGGGACCTGCTGTCTTCCTGTTTGTTTTTGTGTCGATTGCCCGTTTTGTCGAGTGGTGCGCTCTCGGTCCGGAGATGTTTTATGGGGCAAATTTCTACGAAGCATATTCGTTGTTCAATACGACGAGCTTTACGGCGTTTGTGTTGTGTCCCATTTATTTGGTTCTTCTGCAGAAGTTGTATCTCTCCGCGTTCGATTGTCTCATCGTTGTGAGGCACGGCACTCGTTTGCGTCTTATGTGCTCTGCATGCGGCCTCATCCTGTCCTTCTCCCTTCTTTTTTCTGTTGAGGTTGATATCCCTTCGGTGTTGGGTCTTGCTCTTATCGGTGTGCCGTCATTTGACATGTTGTACGTGTTCCTATCGGTTATCGCACATGCGGTGTTCTTTTCCGCGTGCGCGTTGGTGTTTTTGTCTGTGAAGCTTCTCAATACCCCACAGTTCTTTACGTATCTCGCCGTTTTGTTGCTAGGGGTCTGGGATTTTATGGCGGCGGGTGTGCCGGGTGGCGGCGTGCCGTGCTTTGCTTGGTCGAGAACATATTTACCGTTTTCGCTCGATCCATTGGGGGTCGTTATTCAGCTGGTTCCGCTATTCGTTTTGACCGCATGCGCCGCCGTCTCTCTATTATTCTCAATCCAATCGGCTGATTTCGTATTAACGGGCAGCAGTGACATTATTTAGATCGGAGATTTAGATGGTCTCGTCGGATACGGTGTATGTGAAAAACGTAAGTAAGGAGATGTCCAAGCGCTTGGTCTTGGATGACGTTACGGTGACGTTTGGGCCTGGAAAGATCTATGGACTATCTGGTCCAAACGGGTCCGGAAAGACGATGCTTCTTAGAGCTATTGCTGGACTCATTCATCCCGATCGGGGGGAGGTCATCGTATTCGGTGACCGAATCGGCAGAGATATCTCATTCCCCTCTAAAATGGGCCTTACTCTTGGCGCAATGGGGTTGTTTGCCGACAAGACCGGTTTGGACAATCTGCGTCTCCTTGCTTCTGTCCGTGGACTTATTACTGATGTGGAAATTAGAGATTCCATGGTGCGGGTTGGGCTCGACCCGGATGATAGACGCTTGTATGGAAGTTATAGCTTGGGCATGAAGCAGCGGCTCTGTATCGCCCAGGCAATTATGGAGCGTCCGAAACTTATATTGCTTGATGAGCCGACGAACGCGCTCGATTTCGATGGTAAGAATCTAGTGCGCCGGCTTGTGAGGCGGGAACGAGATCGCGGTGCAACGATTATCGTTGCGTCACACGATAAGGAAGATCTTGATTACCTTTGTGAAGCCAAGTATTTCATGTATGACGGGCGCCTGAGCGGGGACGGGCGAGATGACTAATGCTAAGAAGGCTCTGCTGGGGGCATCGACAGTCATCCTATTGATTGTTTGCGTTGCTAGCTCATTCCTTGCTAGGGGCAGTTTTTCCGATGTGAATGAGGCCGGAATCGACAAACTCGCGTATCTTTCATCCCCTTTGAGTTCTTATGAGTTCTCTGAAGATAAGGATGCCGTTGCGTATGTCAATGAGCAGTTTGAGTCCGCCGACCTTATTGTCGCCTGTTCATATACGGGTACAAGGAGGTATTCGCGGCACGCGTTTGTCTCGGAGGTGGAGGTTAATCGAGTTTTGAAGGGAAGCCTTGCGAGCGATTCTTGTGTTGCGGAGGTTATCGAGCCCGTTACGGTTGTTCGTGACGATGAACTGGGCATCTGTCTTGCACCCGATGCCACGTACATATACGGAGCGCCCATGATGGTTGAAGGTGGCTCTTACATGCTTTTCCTTAGGGCTTGCAAGGGTGATGGCGCGGCAACAAGGTACACATTTGTCGACTCGCCGTTTTCAATGATCCGCCTGGACGGCGATCCGTGTACACAGGGAATGGACGAACGCTATCTGGCAAAAGATGAGTTGAAGACGTGCTCGATTATTGTCGACGGTGAACAAACCGGCGCTGTGTACGCTGCGGCTGTTGAGGAGATTTTGAATCGCGTATCAAAGGAATAGTTGCCTTGAAAGTTGACGGGGGCGTGACTAATCACAAATCGGGAGAAACGAGAAGCTGCATACTGGCTGTCTCACCAGGCGGTTTAATGACGTGTGATGCTCCGCTCATATTTACTGTAACAGGGCATGTCCCGTTGTGGGTGGGATAAATCGCGAAAGAGTGTTTCGTGCAAGACGCGCGTTCATTCGGGCATACTAGGGAATGGTTGCATCTGCAGCGAAGTCTGAAAGGATTGATTTATATGGCAACGTTTTTCAAGAATGATGAGACGGCTAAGTTCCTCGCCGCCGTCGACGCCGACATGGTCGCCCCGGCCGGCTACACCGAGGTTGCCGCCAACTCCGTGGACGCCGCGGTCGAGAAGCACGTTCCGTCCATCGAGCTCCAGCGTGAGGGCCATGTTCTGAACGTTACCGTCGGCGAAGTCGAGCATCCCATGGAGGACGCGCACTACATCGAGTGGATCGCGCTCGAGGCCGCCGGTCGCCTGGAGATCCATTACCTCAAGCCCGGTCAGGCCCCGACCACGTTCTTCGCGGGCGGCGTGAAGACCGGTATCGTCTACGCATACTGCAACCTCCATGGCCTGTGGAAGGCGGAGTTCTAAGATCCCGCCAAGGGCCGTGCGGCCCGCGCCTTGTGGTGCGAACGTATCTACGCGGGTGGCGAGGGGCGTAACGGCTCCTCGCCACCCGTTATTTGCATCATCTCCCGACGTGACGCCGTCGTATGGTGCAATGTGAGCAAGAAAGGTTGACCCCACCGATGAGAATCGCCCTGGCCCAGATCGGCGCCCGCCTTGGAGATTTCGACGGCATCTGCTCGCGAATCGAGCAACAGGTGCGCCTGGCACAAGATGCCGGGGCCGACCTTTTGTGCGTTCCCGCGCCTTTGATGTGCGGTGTCACGCCGGGAGCGTTGGTTGATTACCCAAACTACGAACACGACCTGCTGAAGGCCCTCGGCCACCTCGCGTCAGCCTGCGATGCGGCCGGCGTGGCCTGCATCGTCCCGGCTGTGCTCTCCCTGGACGTGGGTCAGCTGTTCGAGGCGTTTTTGCTGCGCCGCGGACGAGTGGTGCCGCTGCGTCTGACCATGATCAGGCATCAGGAGGGCGTCCCCGTCTCGCCGTGGTCCCCGCCGGTGTTCGACATCGCGGGCACGCTCATCGCGTTGACGTTCGACGCCCGCCGGGACCTCACGTCCCTCCCCGGTGGCTGCGACCTGCTGCTGCATTTCCCCGTCAACGGGTTGGATGTGACGGATCGCGATTCGGCGGCGTCCGCTGCGCTTTCGACGGGGCAGATGGCGGAGCAGGTCGCTCGCGCGGGGGTTTGGATGGCGTGCATGGCCCCCATCGGCGGTTATGACGATGCGGTCTATACGGGCGGCTCCTATGTGCTGGACGATGGGGGGCGCGTCGTCGCCCTCGCCCCGTGTTTCGAGGAGGCCCTGCTGGTGCAAGATGTGGTGCGCGGGGTTCCTTGCGAGGCGATCGAGGATCGGAAGATACCGCGCTTCGACCGTGGGACCTGGATGTGGAACGGGCTGCGCCTGCATCTGCGAGACTCGGTCGCAGCGCAAGGTGCCGGACGGGTGCTCGTTGCCTTGGACGGTGGTCTGGCGAGCAGCCTGCTCGCATGCTTGGCCGTGGACGCGCTGGGGCCTCGGTCCGTCATCGCGCTGCATGTCGAGCATGACGGTGCGTCCACCGGCGCTGCCCAGGGGCTTCGCGCCCTGCACTCCCGCATTGCACGGGAGGTGGCCTCCCGCCTTCACGTTCGCATGGTCGAACGCGTCGCCCCTGATATGCGCTCGCTGCTGGATGGCGATGAGCCCGGCAGCCCTGGAATCTCCGCTCCGGACGCACAGGCGCGTATCTGCGCCCTGATGATGGAGGATGTCGCGCAGATCGAGCATGCGCTGCCGCTCAGCGCCCTCACCAAGACCGATTACGCGTTGCGTCCGAGGGCCGGCGCACGTGCGAATGTGGCGACGCTCGCGCCCTTCGGCGATGTGTACCTCACGTCATTGGAGTGGATCGCCCGTGCGCGCAATAGCGCCTCCGCGGTCCTTCCCGAGGAATTGCTCGGCCTCGACGCCGTCGCTGGTGATATGGCCGCTGTCCTACGGGATGCGGTGCGTCAGCTCGATGCCGACGGCGACATCGTCGATCGGGCGCTGTCCTCGCTGCTCGCGCTCGACCCGTCCCAGGTCGACGGCGTTCTCGAGGCA
>JAHHSP010000190.1 GCA_020025115.1 Collinsella sp.
GCTCTGCTTGTCAAGGACGTCCGGCAGGAGCTTCGCACGCGCGAGATGCTCACGTCGATGACCACCTACTCGCTGCTCGTGCTCACCATCTACGGTGCCGCGCTCGCCCAGGTGGGAGACAAACTGCAAATCGCATCCTTCGCGGGCGGCCTGCTGTGGGTGCTCATCGTGTTCACGAGCCTCTTGGGCCTGAACCGCAGTTTCAGCCGCGAGACCGAGTCGGGCTGTCTGGAGGGCATCCTGCTCGCGCCGATCGACCGCGCGGTGGTGTTTCTCGCCAAGGCGACGTCCAACCTTCTGTTCCTGCTGATGGTCGAGCTGGTTTCGGTGCCGCTGTTCTTCGTGTTCTTCCTTTCCGGGGCCGACCTGCCCGCTTCGACCCCCATGATCTTGCTGCCGCTATTGGTGGGCACGGTCGGCGTCGCCGGGGTGGGCACGCTGCTGTCCACCATGGCGATCGACACGCGCGGGCGCGATGTGCTGCTCGCGATCCTGTTCATCCCGGTGGCGTTTCCGCTGCTGTACGCCTGTGTCTCCGCCACCGGTGTCGCGCTGATGGGCGTCGAGGGGACTTTCATCACGTTCTGGCGAAGCCTGGCGCTCGCCGTCGGATATGACGTGGTGATGATCGCCGCCGCCTGGGGCCTTTACGAATTCGTCCTCGATTCCTAGCGCGGCACGACCCGGCGGCCTCCACTGGAGCCGCGGCGAGGCGGTATTCGCCGGTTTTACCCGCGCTCACCCGAGCCGCATCCATGCGGCATACGTTAGTATGTAATGACGAAAATCGCAGGTTCGCGGCGTAGGCGTCCGATACTTGCCATCTACATGGAAGGAGCAAGATGCGCGAGAAGCTCGTCGACAGGCTCGTGCCCGCTTTGCTCGCGATGGGCGCCGTGCTTACGGCGATCGACGTGGTGTGGGCGTTTACGGTGGCCCCATTGGTTCAGGGGGCGAGGCTCCCGGAGCCCGCGATCGTCGCCGGCCAGATGGTCGCTACCAAGTTGCTGCTCAGCCAAAAGATCTTTTATCTCCACGTCCCCGTGGCCGTCGCATCGTTCATGGCGATGACGGCGGCGGCCTTCTTCGCTGCTCGCTTCCTTGCCACGAGGGACCGTGCGCACGATCGCGCATCTCGAACGGCGATGCAGGTCACGCTCGTGTTCATCATCGCCACAATGATCTCGGGCGACCTGTGGACGCGCTTCGAATGGGGTGTCTGGTGGGTGTGGGAGCCGCGCCTCACCACGTACTTCATCCTCATGTTGCTGGTGATCGGCTACTTCATCCTGCGCAATGCGATCGACGACCCCGAGCGTTCGGCGCGCTTCGGCGCGGTGTTCTGCATGATCGCCTTCATCGATGCGCCCATCTCGTTTTTCATCACGCGTTTGGTGCCGAGCTCCGTGCATCCCGTGGTGTTCCGCACCGATTCGGGTCTGCCGCCGACGATGCTCATCCCATTTTTGCTCGGCTTATTTGGCATGTGCATGATCGCGTTCGCACTATACCGCTATGCCCTGCGGGTCAATACCGCGGCGGATGAGGTGGAAGAGCTGAAAGAGCGTTTCGAGGAGCTCGACGCCTCGGTTCGGAGTGCCGCGGCCGATGAGGCGCTCGAGCGTCTGCAGGCTCGGGCCGCCGCGCTGGCCTCGATCGGCGCCGACGCTTCCACCGCCTCATCTGCGGAAGGCGGCGTCCCGACCGTCGCAGATGCCGACCCCGCCTCT
>JAHHSP010000191.1 GCA_020025115.1 Collinsella sp.
CTCCCCGCCCCTTGCACGCGCACTCGCCGACCTGCGCCCAGTCGATCAATTTGCACCTGTCCCCAAATGCTCCCTCACCAGCCTGCGCTCAGTTGATCAATTTGTACCTGTCCCCAAATGCTCAAATGGGAGGTTAGTCCTCGAGTTTGACCTGGCGATACGTGATGCCGCAGCGGTCGAGGATGTTCTTTGAGATGAGGTTGTCCTCGGTGCCACGGTACTTGTCGTCCAGATACACCACCTCGCCGATGCCCGCTTGCACGAGGGTCTTGGCGCACTCGTGGCACGGGAACAGCGTGACGTAGACCGTGGCGCCCGCCATGTCCTTGAGCGAACCTCGGTAGTTGAGGATCGCGTTGGCCTCGGCATGGATCACGTAGTTGTGCTTGTCGTGCAGCGGGTCATCCGCGGTGCCCCAGGGAAAATCGTCGTCGTTCAACGCGGACGGCGTGCCGTTGTACCCCACCGAGAGGATGCGGTTGTTGGTATCGGCGATACAGGCACCAACCTGCGTGTTGGGATCCTTGCTGCGCAGGGATGCCGCGACGGCGGCGCGCATGAAGAACTCGTCCCAGCTGATCACATCTTCACGTTTACCGGGCATGGCGCCCTCCTCTCAAACGGTTTTGCACAGCATGGCGCAACCGGAGACGGCGCGCAAGGGGCCCGTGGGAAATATGACCGCACGTCTTACTCGGCGAGGTCCCAAAACAGGCCGAAGAGCTCGTTGCCGTCAAGCCAGCCGAGATGGGTGGGCTTGAGCGCGCCCTCATCCCACGTGGCGAGACCGGATGATATGGCGCTCTCGCAAGCCGCGCGCAAGTCCGATGCGGGGATGCATGAGGCGGCCCGCGTGAGCAGGCCGAGCGGAATGCCGTCGGTCATGCGGCAGGCGAGCATCAGATCCTCGGCCATGGCCTCGCGGATGCCGAGGTACTCGGTGTCGAACCGCACACCCTCGTCATCGAGTTGGCGGTAGCGCACGCGCCCCTCGCGCGGCACGCACGCGGAATCTGACCCATCGCCGAGCGATCGGGCAGATCCGTCCGAATCTGCGGCGGGCGGGGCTCCCGACGCGGGCGTGCCGAAGGGGCGCATACCCAAGGCTCGCATCTCGGAAATGGCGGGTAGGTCGAACATACCGGCGGCGGAGCGTCCAAGCCCCAGATAGGGCTTACCGGTCCAGTAGGCGATGTTATGGCGGCAGCGCCGCCCCGGTTGGGCATAGCTCGCGACCTCGTACCGTTCAAAGCCCGCCTTTGCGAGCATCTGGGCGGCAAGGTCCATGCACGCGGCCTGAAAATCCTCATCGGGGACCTCGATGCGCCCCTGCTCCTCCAGGCGCTCGAGCGGCGTGCCCTCCTCGAGCTGCAGCGGATACACGGAGACATGGTCGATCCGCAGCGTCATGAGGGCATCGAGCGTGCGACCGAACGTCTCGAGCGTCTGCCCCGGTAAACCGCACATGACGTCGCATGAGGTGGAAAACCCCGCGGCATTGGCCCGAGCCGCGGCGAGCATGGCCTGTTCGGCCGCGTGAATACGGCCGATGGCCCTCAGCTCGTCCGCATCGAGCGTCTGAACGCCGAGCGAGATCCGCGTTACCCCTGCCGTGCGCAGGGCTTGCGCCAGTCCGGCAGTGAACGACTCTGGATTTGCCTCGCAGGTGAACTCGGCGGGATCGCAATAGGCGCGCACCCGCTCGACCAGCGAGACGAGGC
>JAHHSP010000192.1 GCA_020025115.1 Collinsella sp.
ATCACGTCCGGCATCGGGGGCTCGTTCCCCAAGGGCCTTCCCCTCGGCACCGTCGCCTCGATCAACCGTGCGGCGAACGCGGTGTATTACACGATCGTCGTGCGTCCCGCCTCCACGGCGGAGAACAACGAGGAGGTCCTCGTGATCACCTCGCTCGATGGTCAAGTCGCTTCCGATGAGGAGGTCGCCGCGGCCAACGACGCGCCGCGCGGAGGCTCGGCGCGGCAATACGATGATGGGTCCGATCAGGGCGCCGCCGCCGATGCGGACGCCACGGCTGGCGCATAGGAGGTAGTCCATGGCATTCGAACTCAGCAGCCCCGGGCTCTCGCGCAGGCGCCTCTCCGGCATCGCCGCGGCGTGCATCCTGCTGCACCTGGCCCTCGCCCCGCAGGTCCAGCTCTTCGGCGGCGTGTTCAACTTCATGCTCGTGCTCACGGTTTCGCTGGCGATCTCCCTTGATTCCCGCACCATGGTCTACGTGGGCTTCTTCTCAGGTTTTCTGTACGACCTCACCACCACGGGCCCCGTCGGGCTTATGTCGCTGCTGCTCGCTCTCGTGGGATACGGCGTGGCCCTCGTGTCGCGCGGACTGGCTTCCGGCGTCGGCATGGAGACGCTGCGCATCGTGATCGCCGCCATCCTCGGCGTCAATCTCATCTACTCGATCGTGCTGCTCGGCCTCGGTGTCGAGTCGAGCGCGCTCACCGCCATCGGCGTCCACGGCCTCGCATCGACCGTGCTCGACGTTCTCGCGAGCATCCCGTTCCTGCTCATGGCGGGCTCCCCGGCTGCCCAGCGCGGCTTCTCCCCGCGCGGCTTTGGTTACGGGCGCGGGTCGCGCTTCAAGGGCTTGAAGTAGGTCGCACCCATGGATGCCCAGCTCATCGTCATCATAGCCGGCGTCATTCTGCTCGCCGCCATCATAGGGTCGCTGTTGTTCCTCAAGGGGTATTCGGGTAAGTTCACCTTCGATACCCAGAACGGCACGCGCCCGCGCGCCTCCGAGGGGGAGGGCTCCACCCAAGGCGTCAAGTCCAACGGTCGCTTCAAGTTCCTCACCGTCGGCGTCGGTGCGGTGTTCGCCGCCATCATCGCCAAGCTGTGGAGCATGCAGATGGTCTCGTCGGACCATTACGACGCGCTCGCCGAGAAGAACCAGACGCGCACGGTGACCACGCCGGCCCCGCGCGGGCGCATCCTCGACCGCAACGGCGTCGCCATCGTGGACAACCGCCCCTCGCTCGCCATCACCGCGTATCGCGACCTTGCGGACGACCCGGTGACGGTGCGCCATCTCGCCAACGTGCTCGGCATGCCCTATATGGCCGTTTTGCGCAACATCCAGACCAACACCGAGGGCCCTCAGAGCCCGCATACCGTGGCCACCGATGTGAGACGCTCCACCGTCGCCTATATCCAGGAGCACATCGACCTGTTCCCCGGGGTCTACGTCGCCGAGCGCACCGAGCGCGCCTATCCGTTCGGGACACTGGCCTGCCATGTCGTTGGATACACCGGAACGGTGACGCAGGAGCAGCTCGACGCCCAAAAGGACGAGAAGGCAAATTCCGGCTCGATCGTCTACCAGCACGGAGACATCGTCGGCCAGGCCGGCGTCGAATACCACTACGAGAACCTGTTGCAGGGCATCCGCGGCGAGCAGACCGTCAAG
>JAHHSP010000193.1 GCA_020025115.1 Collinsella sp.
CTTCACCGACGAGGATGATGTGGATGCGTCCATCGTGGCGTGAGTGGCGCGTGACGACCTCCTGGCAGCACATGCACTTATCGGCATGGCAGTCCGAGCAGACGCCGGTGAGCTCGCACGGTGTGCCGGTGTGCAGGCGTGTGCCGTTGAGCGGGCATGTGACGGTGCGGATGCGCTTGAGCCCGCTTTCGACATCCGCCACGACCTTGTTCATGCCGGCGATGACGCAGACGTGCTTGGGGCCATGGAGCAGCAAGGCGAGGCGGTTGGCGTTGCCGTCGATGTTGACGAGCTCGCCATCGAGCGTGATGGCGTTGGCACCCATGAAGAACCAGTCCGCGCCGACCTGCTCGCGCCACATCTCATCTTGTTCCTCGGGTGTGGCGGCTTGCGAGCGGTCGATCATGGGGTGGCCGTCGGCCTCCAGGGCCGCTTTGATGCCGCTCTCAGAAAAAGAGACGCTTCCGCCCCAGGTGACGCTTTGGCCCGGCTCGACGAGGTCGCGCGCGAGCTCGACTGCCTCCGCGGCGGTATCGCGGTAGTGACCGGTCATATTGCGGATCGCGAGCTTCTTGATGATGTGCTCCGCGGTGGTGCGGCGTGCGGTCCTCTTCACATCTTCCATACTGTCTCCTCGGCTCGGTGTGCGGTGCGGGCCACGGGGGATGGCTTGGCGGGCGCCCTTCCTCCGCAAGTCCGATCTGTTCCATTGTGGCACGACCTTGGCGTCAACGGCACTGGCGTTCGATGGTCAAGATGTCATCGAAGCCGATGACGGTTTTTACGACCTGTATGCGCCGAAACGTAAAATCGATGCGCGCGACGACGCCCGATGCGGTGCGGTAGGTGTCCCAGTCGTAATAGGTCACACGCACCAGATCGCCCTTTTTGACCTGGATGATCGTGCGGGAGAGGGCCAGGGCCTCCTCCTCGGTGAGCTCATGGCGGGGCTCGGGGACGCGTTCCTGCTGTCGCGCGAGTTCATAGTAGCCGGTGAGGGCGGCGAAGGGCATGAACTGGGCCGCCCTGCTCGCCCTCGGTTTGCCGTTTGCCGTCAGCGGGCCTCCGTCTGCGGGTTCCCGCGAGCCCATGTGCTCATGCATGGTGTCCTCCCACCTGTTCGTTGCGCTCGCGCCCCGTGGCCTCGGGACGCAGGCTCCTGCCCATGACGAGCGCGTTTTTCCCATAGCGCCCCTTCACGTCGATGATGGCTCGCTGCAGGTCGTGCTCGCGCGCTTCCGCCTCGACGTCGGTGAAGAGGTCGACGGTCGCCAGCTCCTCGGGAAGTAAGTCGCCGAAGCCGATGTTCACACGCTTGATCGGGCGTCGCGGATCGACCGACTCCGCATAGAGTTGTTCGAAATAGCCCTTGAGCTTGCGACGCGAGTTGGTTCGTTCGTGAAGCTTGCGCTGTTTCCCGGCGTGTGCGTAGGCCCCCTTGCCGCCCGCCGGCCGCGTCCCATGCTCGCCCGTGAAGGATTTGCCGGGCCTCATACCGTCGGCGTACAGGTCGCGTTCGCGTGCGAAGGCCCGCGAACGCTCGATTCGATTCTCGCCCGGGCGCGGCGTGATGCGCGGGATATCCTCGGCGGTGGTG
>JAHHSP010000194.1 GCA_020025115.1 Collinsella sp.
TTGCAAAGACCATCAGCGATGTGGGCTTGGCAACCACATCGAGTCTGCTCGAGTTCATGGATGGCGATCAGATAGCGGCCTACGCCGGCAATCTGTCGGGTACGCTGGCCGGCGCGATCAAGACTCTGCGCGATGCGTCGGGCAGCGTGGGCGAGTTCGCGGGGCTGCTACAGTCCTCTACCGGCCTACTCGATTCGACGAGCGATTTACTGGCGAGCGCCGGTGCGGCGAACAAGGACGCCGAGGGTCTCGTGAGCGACGCGAAGTCGGGCCTGGGCGACATGCACGGGGCGTTGGATGCGGCGGTTGCGGCCATCAATCAGGCCCTTAAAGACAGCGCGGGCGATTACGATACGGCTGCGAAAGCCATCGACGAGGCCTTTGGCGCCGCGGATGCCCACGTGTCCCTGACCGTCGCTCAGCTGCGCGATGCCTCCGGGGACGTGTCCAAGCGAGCCTCCGACATGCGTGGCGTGCGTGACGGCATCCTCGCCGTCGAGCGCGATGTCGAGAAGTCCGATCTGCCCGAGAAGCTCAAGGCCGAGTTGGCGCGGCAGATAGACACCGTCGCCAATGCCGTGGGCAACGTGGCCGATCAACAGGAGCTGCTCGCCAAGCACCTCTCCGATGCGGCCGCATCGCTCGAAACGGGCGCTGCCGATGCGCGTGCAAAGGCCCAGGCCGTGAAAGACGGTATCGCCAAGGCGAAGGGGGAGATCGGCGGTGTGAAGGACTCCTATAACGAGACCCTCAAACAGCAGGTCGGCGACCTTTCCGATGCCGTCGCCGATGTCGCCCGTCGCGGCTCCGACATGGCCGACGACCTGGGCGCTACCGTGACCGACCTGTCTAGCGCCGCGTCGGCGCTCTCCAGCGACTTGAACGACGCCCATGCGGTTCTCACCGGCGCATCTACCGACCTCGTGGCCGCCGCCGACGACCTGCAGCAGCTCAAGGAGGGCTTGGACACCGCGATGACTTCGGGCGACCTCGACCGCGTGCGCGAGCTCATCGGCTCGGATCCCTCGGCTCTCGCCGACGCCCTCGCCGCGCCGGTGGCCCTTGATCGCAAGGCCGTGTATCACATCGAGAACTACGGCAGTGCGATGGCTCCGTTTTACACCACGCTTTCGATATGGGTCGCGGGCATCGTATTGGCGGCCATGCTCAAGGCCAACGTGGACGAGGCCGACGTCAAAGCCCTTGGCAATCCGCGCCTGCACGAGCTCTACCTCGGGCGCTATGCGTTCTTCGCCTTGCTGGCGTTTGCTCAGACCACGCTTGTGTGTGCCGGCGACCTATTGTTCTTCGGCATCCAGTGCGAGCATCCCTTCCAGTTCATGCTCGTGGGCTGGCTTGCCGGGTTCGTGTTCAGCAACATGATCTACACGCTCACGGTGAGCTTTGGCGATATCGGCAAGGCCATTGCGGTCGTGCTGCTGGTCATGCAGGTCGCGGGTTCGGGCGGCACCTTCCCGATCGAGATGACCGCCGATTTCTTCCAGGCCGTTTACCCGTTCCTTCCGTTTACGCACGCCATCAACGCCATGCACGCCGCCATGGCGG
>JAHHSP010000195.1 GCA_020025115.1 Collinsella sp.
GGCGAGAGCGCAAATGGGGACATCTACCTGTCCCTCCTCGGCGATGAGCACGCCTATCGCATCCGCGCCCATAGCAAATTGGGCGATGTAGACGCCCCGCGCGGTGGCGGCGATGCCGCCGTCCGCTCGGTCAACGTCGACAGCCATATGGGAGACATCACGGTCGACTCCCCCATCGCGCCGTAACGATCGCACATCGGAAACGAGGCGAGGGGGCGTGATGCGGCCATCACGCCCCCTCGCCTCAAAGTGCCCCGCGGACACGGCGCCCCATCCCCGCCCGCATCGAATGCCTATTCCGCGGTTTTGACCCTAAAGGTAAAGTACGCCACGTGGCCGATCCAAACCGCCATCAGGACAACGCGGCCGATCGGAGCCCTGTCCATCATCACGAAGCCCACGCCCAAGAGCAGGGTCACCATCGCCATGATGCGGATCTTCGTGGCGCGTGTCATACCGCGTCCGGCCACGTATCCCTCAAGGTGCTTCTTATACAAGCTCGTATCCTTGAACCATGCGTCGAGCCGTTGTGATGCGCGCGCGAACAACAGCGCCGCCGCCATGAGAAACGGAACGGTGGGTAGGATGGGGAGCACCACCCCCAGCACCCCGATCCCCAAGCAGATAAAACCGGCGGCGGCATAAACCGTCTTCCTCATGAACTCACCTTTCCCCTCTCCACGCTCACCACGGTGTCGGCGATGCGCATAGTTGACGCCCGATGCGATACCAGCAGCACTGTCTTGCCCTCGCGCTCGCGCACGAGGGAGCGCAGGATCGCACCCTCGTTCAGGCTGTCGAGATTACTCGTCGGCTCGTCGAGCAGCATGAACGGAGCACGCGAAACAAAGGCCCGTGCCAGCCCGATACGCTGGCGCTCACCGCCCGAAAGCGTTTCGCCCAGCTCACCAACCTGCGTGTCGTACCCCTGAGGCAGCGACATGATGAAATCGTGGACCGACGCCTTACGGCATGCTTCCTCGACCTCCTCGTCGGTCGCATCCAGGCGGCCGATGCGCACGTTGGCGCGAATGGTATCGTGGAACAGCTGCGTGTCCTGCGTGACCAGCGCCTCGGTTGCCCGCAGATGGGCGGTGTCGATCGTGCGCACGTCATCGCCGCCAAGCTCGATGCGGCCCTCGTCCACATCCCAAAAGCGCATGAACAGACGCAGCAACGTGGACTTACCGCTGCCGCTTTTACCCGTCACGCCCACGATGGAGCCCGCCGGGGCATCGAGCGACACCCCGCTCAGAACGCGCTCGTCCCCATAGGAGAAATCGACGTCCAGGGCGCGCGCACCGTCAAACACCGGGGCGACGCCGCCCGCAACGTCCTCCACCTGAGGCCGCTCGTCCAAGATATCGAGGACGCGATTGCCCGCGGCGAACGTGCCCTGCAGCGTACTACCCAGATTCGCCAGGGCGACCACGGGGCCGAAAGAGCCCATGAACGCCAGAACGCAGAGCACCACGCCATCGAACCCGAGTCCGCCCGAACGCCAGAGCAGCAC
>JAHHSP010000002.1 GCA_020025115.1 Collinsella sp.
TCCATGAACACCTCGTTGAATAGCGGGTTCGATACCGCAATTGTATGGTCAACGCGCACGGCGCGCATGCGGCTTTACGCCGAAAGCGCGTCCTCTTCACCACTCCACCATGCCTGGGCGCCATCGACTTGGGTTCGCGCTCCCCATCGAATTCCGGCCGTCTCGATTTTGAGACGGCCCCCCAGATCGAAGCCGGGGCGTGTTTCATTGCGAAGCCGTGTCGATTCAGCGTGTACATTTGGTATGCGCGTTGCGCGCGTATAATTTCCACCGTATGGCCGCGCATGGCAACCAAGAGGGGAACTCGCATGTCTTTTGACGCCGATCTGTCCGAATTCACCGCGTTCGATTCCGACGCCGATCATCCGCATGACGAGTGCGGCGTGTTCGGTGTTTGGGCGCCCGACCGCGACGTCGCTCGTCTGACCTACTTCGGCCTGCGCGCGCTGCAGCACCGTGGCCAGGAGTCCGCCGGCATCGCCGTGGGCGACGGCGGCACGGTCATGGTCCGCAAAGATCTCGGTCTGGTGAGCCGCGTGTTCTCCAATGCCGACATCGACGCCCTGCAAGGCCAGCTTGCCGTCGGCCATGTCCGGTATGGCACCGCCGGCGCCAAGAGCTGGGAGGAGTCCCAGCCCCATCTTTCCACCATCGGCGAGGTGATCGTCGCCCTCGCTCACAACGGCACCCTGGTGAACACCGATGGGCTGCGCCGCCAGCTGATCGAGCTCGGCGTGCCCTTCAACTCGAGCTCCGATTCCGAGGTCGCCGTCAAGCTCATCGGCTACTTCACTCAGGAGACGCACCACCTGCGCGAGGGCATCCGCAAGACGATGGAGCTCATCCGCGGTGGTTACGCCATGGCGCTCATCAACGAGGAGGCCCTGTACGCCTTCCGCGACCCGCACGGCATCCGACCGCTCGTGCTCGGCCGTTTGACCAACGACGAGGGCCTGGCCGCCGCCGACGCCGCAGCCGCCGCCTCCGCCATGCCCAGCGACGCCGCCTCTGCCGAGGACCTCGTGGGCGACCGGGTTGTGGCGTCCACCGCCGGTTGGGTCGTCGCCTCCGAGACCTGCGCACTCGACATCATCGGTGCCGAGTACGTGCGCGATATCCGCCCCGGCGAGATCTTGCGCATCAGCGCCGAGGGCCTCGTGTCCGAGCAGGGCGTGCCCGCCGCTGAGAAGAGCGCGCATTGCATCTTCGAGCAGGTTTACTTTGCCCGCCCCGACTCCATCGTGGACGGGAAGTCCATCTACGCCTGTCGCTACGACATGGGCCGCAAGCTGGCGCTCGAGTGCCCGGTCGAGGCCGATATGGTCATCGGCACCCCCGACTCCGGCCTGCCTTCCGCCGAGGGTTACGCCTACGAGAGCGGCATCCCCTACGGCACCGGCCTCATCAAGAACCGTTACGTGGCCCGCACCTTCATCGAGCCCACGCAAGAGTTGCGCGCCATGGGCGTGCGCCTCAAGCTCAACCCGCTCAAAGATGTGATCGAGGGCAAGCGCATCGTCGTCGTGGACGATTCCATCGTGCGCGGCACCACCATGGTCCAGCTTGTGCGCATGCTGCGCCAGGCCGGCGCCAAGGAGATCCACATCCGCATCAACTGCCCGGAGGACATCTGGCCGTGCTTCTACGGCGTGGATACCGGCGAGCAGAGCCAGCTTATCTCCGCGACCAAGTCCGTTGAGGAGGTCTGCAAGTTCATCGGCGCCGATACGCTCGCGTTCCTGTCCGTGGATGCATTGCTCGAGTGCGTCCCCAAGGGCGGGTACTGCACCGCGTGCTTTACCGGCGAGTATCCGGTCGCGATTCCGGAGAGCTTCGGCCGCGAGAAGTTCATCGAGGGCTATGTCCCGCGCAACCTTGCCAAGCCCGAGCCCATCACCGGCCACTGCGTTGTCGAGAAGGCCGAGGACCGCAGCTGGGAAGAGGCCCACGGCGAGTAAACCGCCGCAGACTTCGTTTGAAGGCATCTGCATCGAGGGCGGGGTGTCGCATGCGGGCCGTCTTGGGCCGCTGTTCCGGCATTCCCGCCCGTTTTGCGTTTTGGACGCAGTGCGCCTGCCCCCATTTGAGACGTTGGCCCTGCTATCATGCTGTACTAGGAATTCCCTGGGTTGAAAGGAACCTTACATGGCCGAGAGCAAGCACGTAACGTACGAGGATGCCGGCGTCGATACCGCCGAGGGCGGCCGCGCAGTCGACGCGATCAAGCAGATGGTCAAGGAGACCAACCGCCCCGAGGTCATCGGCGGCATCGGCGGATTCGGCGGCCTGTTCTCCGCCGCGGCGCTCAAGGACATGGAGGACCCGATCCTCATTTCGGGCACTGACGGCGTGGGCACCAAGCTCGTGCTCGCCCAGATCATCGAGCGCCATGAGACGGTCGGTCAGGATCTTGTCGCCATGTGCGTGAACGACATCCTCGCCTCCGGCGCGGAGCCGCTGTTCTTCCTCGACTACGTCGCCATCGGCCATATCGAGGCCGAGCATATGGCCAAGATCGTCAAGGGCGTGGCGGACGGCTGCAAGCTCGCCGGCTGCGCGCTCGTGGGCGGCGAGATGGCTGAACATCCCGGCGTCATGCGCCCGGACGACTACGATCTGGCCGGCTTCACCGTCGGCGTCGTCGATCGCCCCAAGATGATCGACCCCGCCAATGTGCGCGAGGGCGACGTCATCATCGGTCTGCCTTCCACCGGGGTCCACTCCAACGGCTACTCGCTCGTGCGCAAGGTCATCGGCGTCGACGGCATCGTTCCCGGCACCCCCGAGGCCGAGGCCAAGAAGGCCGAACTCGAGTCCATCGAGCTCGCCCCCGGCCTGTCCTTGGCCGACGGCCTGCTCGCCCCGACCCGCATCTACGTGAAGCCCATCCTGGAGCTGCTCCGCGGCGAGGCCGGCAAGCACGTTCACGCCATCGCCCACATCACCGGCGGCGGCATCACCGAGAACCTCAACCGGGCTCTTCCCGCGGATGTCGATGCGCTCGTGGAGCGCGACGGTGCCAAGATGGGCTGGGACGTTCCCGCCGTCATCACCTATGTGTCCGAGAGCGCCGAGCTCACGCCCAACGAGGCCTGCAAGACCTTCAACATGGGCGTCGGTCTGATGCTGATCGTTTCCGCCGAGGAGGAGTCCGCCGTGACCGAGGCCCTCGTCGCCATGGGCGAGAAGCCGTTCCGTGTGGGCACCTGCATCGCGGGCTCTGGCGAGGTGAAGTACACCGATGAGCAGTAAGGACGAACAGTCCCTGGCGGCAGCCGTGGCAGAGGTCGCGGCGGCTACCCGCATCTCCCCCATGCCCGATATCAACGAGTTGCAGGCCGCCAGGGAGGCCCTTGCCAGTGAGGAGCGGGCGCCGCTTCCCATCGGCGTGCTGCTCTCCGGTTCCGGCACCAATCTCCAGGCGCTCATCGACGCCATCGCCGCAGGCGAGCTCAACGCCGAGATCAAACTTGTGGTGGGCAGCCGCCCCTCAGCCTACGGCCTCAAACGCGCCGAGGCGGCGGGCATCCAAACGCTCACGCTCTCCAAGGAGATCTATGCCGACCCGATTCAGGCCGACGAGGTCATAGCGCACGAGTTGCTCGCGGCTGGTTGCGAGTATGTGATCATGGCCGGTTATATGCGCATGGTCCACGCTCCCTTGTTGGCCACGTTCCCCAACCGCGTGATCAACATCCACCCCGCGCTGCTGCCCAGCTTCCAGGGTGCTCACGGTATCCAGGATGCGTTCGACCGCGGCGTGAAGGTGACCGGTGTGACCGTGCACATCGCGAATGCCGTGTATGACATGGGACCGATCATCGCCCAGCGCGCCCTTGTGGTCGAGGAGGAGTGGGACGTGGATGCGCTTGAGGAGAACATCCACGCCATCGAGCATGTGCTGTATCCGGAGGTCGTGCAGATGCTGGCAGACGGGCGCGTGCGCGTGAGGGAGAACCTCACGGTCGAGGTGCGGCCGCTCACATAGCGATCCGCTCACCGCGTTTTGCCGAGCACATCAATATATATCGCGCCAGGGGGTGCGGCGGCTGGTAAAGCTCGCCGCACCCCTTTTCATTCCGTTCGCCGATGAACTTGCACCGTTCGGCGTTAGGTGGAGCCGGGGGGGGGGGTAGTCGATAGAATGAATAAAACCCAACTCAAAATTCCTCAATAACAGCTTCTTAAAGAGCCGAAAGTGCCATGTCGGTGAATTAAGTATATGGGTTCAGCGCATGAAGGAAGAATTGGTATTTATAATGAGATGCCAGATAATACTGTATAAAACTGCTTAAATATAGAATAAGACTGCATGAAATGAGCACGGCATCCCAACCGGCACAAGTATAAGGTAAACAAATCTATACTCGGGCGGCCCAGCTTCCATGGGGCCGAGCGGGGATATATCGAATGGAAGGGGATGCATATGAAGATGCGACGCTGGAAGAAGGTGACCGCACGGTGCCTTTTGCTGATGGGAGCCGTGGCGGCCTTCCTGCCCGCTCGGGTGGCGTACGCCGATGCGGCCAATTTGGCACTGAATGGGGCCGTAACGGCGAGTGCCGAGTTTTCCAGTCAACCGGCCAGCAGGTTGACCGACGGCAGCAAGGATCCCAGGACGGGGCGCTGGGGAACCGAAGCCGCGGCACCGCAATGGGCGTACGTCGACCTTGGGAGCAAGCAGAAGATTTCCTACGTGGAGCTGACTTGGGAGAACGGGGACAACCGGGCCGAGGATTTTGAGATCTACGTGTCCGATGATGCCAAGGCCTGGGGCGACCCGGTAAAGGCCGTCAAGGGGAACGCGTCTGCCGTTTCGGCCGTCGAGCTTGACCGTGAGGTCGAGGGCAGGTATGTGAAGCTCGCCGTGAGCAAAGTGGCGGGCTATCCGTGTGTGTCGTGCACCGAAATGGAGGTGTATGCCAATAAACCCGAGGGGGCAAATCCTGACGGACCCTCTACGGAGGCCGTCAACATGGCGCTCGGTATGAAGACCAAGGCGAGCAAGGATTACCACAACAAGAACGGGGCCCGCGCCGTCGATGGCAAGAAGAAGGACGCCAAGCAGGACCGGTGGATGACCGAGACCAAGCCCACAAAGGGAGACCCTCAATGGCTCGTGGTCGACCTTGGCGAGGTCAAGTCCATAAAGCACATCGAGGCAATGTGGGAGAATGCCGAGAACTATTCGAAGGCGTTCAATATCTACGTGTCCGATGACAAGGCCTGCTGGGACAAGCCTGCGGAGAACGATGCATGGGGAAAGCCCGTGTACGAGACGACGGACAACAAGTCCGGGACGAGCCTGATCGACTTTGAAACTGCTGTCCAAGGGCGCTATGTGAAGCTCGAGATCACCGAGGTGGTTGGCTGGGGCGCGTCCTGCATGGAGTTTGAGGTGTGGGACGGCGAGCCGTCCGTACCCGATAAGCAGCCAGCCGACTTCCTGAACGAGATCGTCATCGATCCTGTGACGTCCGAGACCGAGGCGCTCTCCTACAGGTTGCCCGAAGCGCCCGAGGGCTATGAGATCAAGTACAACGGCACGGATTACGAGCAGGTCATCGATATCGATGGCACGATCTATCATCCGATTTCCCCCGTCACGGTGAAGGCTTCCTTCAAGATTTCCAGCAAGACGGACGTCTCCGATTACGCCTTCAAGGAGTTTGATGTCGAGGTCCCGGGTAGCATGACGGCCACCGGTTCCAACGCCGCACCCGTTGTCCTGCCCGAGCTTCGCGAGTGGGTTGGCGCGAACGGAAGCTTCGCCGCCGCAACGGCGAAGCGAGCCGTGTACGGAGACCCTTCCCTCAAGACCATGGCGGAGGACTTCGCGGACGACTATCAGGTATTGACCGGCGTGAAGCTCCAAGTTGTCACCGGCACCTCCGCTCAGTCCGGCGATATCTTCTTCACCCTCGGCGCCGATAAGGCCAAGGGTCTCAAAGAGGAGGGATACCTGCTCGATGTCACTGCGGACCGGATGACCGTGACGGCCGAGGCCGTTGCCGGCGCCAACTGGGGCGGTAAGACGATCCTGCAGGGGATGAAGTCGGGAGCCGGTTCATTCCCGCTCGGCACCGCTCGCGACTACCCGCTTTACAAGGTGCGCGGCATCATTCTCGATGTGGGACGCAAGACCTTCACCCTCGACTGGTTGAAGCAGATGACCAAGCAGATGTCGTTCTACAAGATGAACGACTTTCAGATCCACCTGAACGACAACCTTATCCCGCTTGAGTACTACACCAATAAGGGTGAAGACGTTTTCCAGGCGTATTCGGCGTTCCGCCTCGAGTCCGACGTCAAGAAGGGCGGCAACAACGGTAAGAACAAAGCCGATCTGACCGCCAAGGACGTTTGGTACAGCAAGAAGGACTTCAAGGCGTATATCGAGGAGTCTAAGGCACTCGGCGTCAACATCATCCCCGAGATCGACACCCCGGCACACTCCCTGGCACTTACCAAGGTCCGTCCGGATCTGCGTCACGGTACGAATGGCCGCCAGAACGACCATCTGGACATCGCCAGGCAGTACGATGAGTGCTTCGAGTTCGTCCGTGGCATTTTCGACGAGTACGTCAAGGGTGGCGATGCGGCGGTGTTCGCGGGCGCGGACACGATTCACGTAGGTGCCGACGAATACACGGCCGATGGAAATGCATATCGCACATTTGTGAACGACATGTTCAAGTACAGCGAGGATAACGGCAAGAAGGCTCGTGTTTGGGGCTCGTTGAGCACCATCACGGGCGATGTCGAGGTCAAGGGCGTGTCCGAGGACGGCAAGCACCATCGCGAGATGAACCTTTGGAATCCCGGCTGGGCCGATCTCAAGAAGATGTACGAGCTGGGTTTTGACCTGATCGATTGCCAGGATGGCGTGTTCTACATCGTGCCGAACGCCGGTTACTACTACGATTACCTGAACGACGCAGCCTATACCGATCAGCTGAACTCCATCAGCGGCGTTTCCATTCCGGCGGGCGACCCTCAGATGGTCGGCGGCGCCTACGCCGTTTGGAACGATATGTGCGACTATCAGGAGAACGGTATTTCCGAGTACGACATCTATGATCGCATCGACCATTCGCTCGGTCTCTTTGCCGCCAACTCTTGGGGCAAGGGCGGGCTCGATACGGCTGCCGCAAAGGCCGTCGTTTCCAAGCTGGGTGACTCGCCGAATGTTGACTTTGGGTATGAGGTACCAGCTGACGAAAATGGCGTCATTGCCCACTGGACGCTGGATTCCCTCGAGGATGCCTCCGCTTTCGGTCGCGACCTCGACACGGGCAAGAATGCGGTCATCGAGGAAATTGACGGCAAGAGGGCCCTCAAGCTCAACGGTGGCGAGTCCTTTGTTCCCGTTAAGGATAAGGCCCTCACAACCGTCGGCCTGGGCAATGACCTTCGAGTGAAAGTGAAGCGCACGAACGGCTCCATGGATCCGCAGGTCCTGTTCGAATCTGATTACGGTTCGATCATGGCCGTCCAAGAGGGGACCGGAAAGGTGGGCTTTACCCGTGAGAACCATGCCTATTCCTTCAACTACGCGCTGCCTGTGAACGAATGGGTCGAACTTCAGATCAAGAACGAGTTCGAGCGGACTTCGCTGTATGTGAACGGCAAGCTCGTCGACACGATTGGCGACGGCGAGACCGTCGAGGGCAAGCCGCTCAAGGCCACCTTCATGCTCCCCGTGCAGCGCATCGGATCTACTGCCAATGCATTTGAGGGTTACGTCGATGACGTCCGCCTGGGCACCCAGCTGTCCGACGGTGCGGAATTCAGCAACACCATGGAACTCGAGTACGCCGTGCTCAACGCCGAGGCCATCCTCGCTGAAAGCGGCGAGCACGCTGTGGATGCGGCCAATTTGCGGGCATTGATCTCGCAGGCTCACGAGCTTTTCAAGCAGTACAACCCGGCCCAGGCCGAGATCGATGCCCTGCTGACCGAGATCAATGCGGAGATCGCACAGGTAGATTATGCGAAGGCCGACTACTGTCGTATCGATGCGTATGCGCAGCTTCTCGGCCTCGAGGAAATCGATGCCATGTTCACGCCTCAGTCCGTTGCCGAGCTGAAGGCGGCATGGGCATGGGTTCGCCGCGATCTCCCCGCCTCGATGCAGGGGATTGTTGACGGCCACGAGCAGGCTATTGTCAATGCGTTGAACGGCTTGGAACTCAAAGCGGCCGGCGATTTGAGCCTGATTGATCGTACGTCCCTCGAGGCGGAGGCCAGCAGCGAGCAGGGCGGCGAGGAGGCCGAGAAGGCCATCGACGGCGACGTTAACACGAAATGGCACTCGAAGTGGGGCGCCGAAAACGCCAGGCTTCCCTACACGTTCGACCTGCGCTCCAAGAGCGGCGAGACTATGGCCGTCAACGGTTTGGTGTACACCCCGCGTGAGGATGCGGGCAACGGAGTCGTGACCGGTTATGAGATTCAGGTTTCCAAGGACGGCACTTCCTTTGAGAAAGTTGCCGAGGGCAAGCTCGCGAAGAATGCCGAGGTGAAGACGATCTCCTTCGATCGCGTCGAGGCGAAGATTGTGCGCTTGGTAATCACCGAGGCCCAGGGCAACTTTGGCAGCGCCGCCGAGATCGGACTGTCCGCCGCCGACGCCAAGGGCGACTTCGCAGGGCTGCAGGCGATTGTCGCAGCTGCAAAACAGATCAAGAAGGATGGTCCCTGCAAGCACGACAGCTTCTCCGATGCCACCTGGAAGGACCTAGCGAAGGCGATTGCGGCTGCAGAGGATGCCATCAACGCATCCGACGGAGATGTCAACACCGTCCATGTGCTCAAGGCAGAGGTTGCCCGCAGCGTCTCCGCACTTCGTCTTGACGAGAAAGTCACGCCCAGCCCGGACCCCAATCCCGGCGAGGACAACACGCCGGTCAATCCCGGGAAGCCTGATAACCCTGAGAACCCCGACGGCTCTGAGAACCCCGACAGCCCTGATAATTCCGGCGAGTCCGGGCGCCCCGGTGGTACGGTCAAGCCCAACGGCGGCCTGCCCCAAACGGGCGACAACACCATGGTGGCTGTCATCGGTGTTGGCCTGATCGCCGCAATCGCGGTCATCGTGGGTGTTGCATTGCGCAAACGCTCCGGTAAATAACATCGCTTCGCGAGAGGTCGCCCACGCTCCCCTTGGGATGTGGGTGGCTTCTCGTCGGGGTGGTCGATGATGGGCGCCGGGACCATTGCTTGTGCATGGTCCCGGCGCCCACGCGCTAAATATGCATGTGTGAACTGCACCCATATGGCAAAAATCGAGTGGGTGTAGCGGCGGTCGGCGATGCAGTGTGAGACAATACGACAATATGCGTGTACAAGAGCCGTCCCGTGCGGCCCGACACAAGTGAAGGAAGGCCCTCGTTATGGCAGTGAGTAAGAAGAGCCCCAAGATAAAGCGCGAGCCCGAGCCCGAGGTGGCCCCCAGCAAGCGCCAGGTGAGCGAGGCGCGCAGGGATAAGCTCTCCAAAACCGCCAAGATCGTGCTGGTGGTCATCGGCATCCTCGCCATGCTCCTGTCCGTGACCGCCATGGCGTGCTCGGGCGTGCTCAACGAGCTCGGCAAGGAAGAGCCCTATGAGCTTACCGGCGGTGTTGCCGCCACGGTGAACGGCGTCAACATCAAAGAGGACACCGTCACCAACCAGATCATGAGCCTGCGCAAAGGTTCCTACGATAAGGACGCCGATTGGGCCGCCTACCTTGCGAGCCAGGGTCTCACGCCCGAGTCCTATCGTGAAAACGTCATCGAGAGCATCGCCCGTCAGTATTTGCTGGTCGATGCCGAGAAGGAATATGGGATCACCGTTTCCCAGGAGGACCTCGACAAGGCATGGAAGGACGCCGTGAAGAACTACGGCGGCGACGAGAAAGCCTTCGGCGAGATGATCGAGCAGGTTGGTTTCACCAAGGACACGTATCTGGAGAACATCAAGAGCTCCCTGGCCCAGCAGAAGCTCAAGGAAAAGGTCGCTCCTGCCGAGAAGCCCTCGGACGAGGAGCTCATCTCCTACGTTAACGACAACCTTTCCACCTACAACGGCGCTCGCCGTTCCTCGCATATCCTGTTCAAGGTCGCCGAGGACGCCACCGATGAGCAGCGTGCCGAGGTCGAGGCCGAGGCCCAGAAGGTGCTCGACCAGATCAACGCGGGTGAGATCGAGTTTGCCGAGGCCGCGAAGAAGCACTCCGAGGATTCCTCTGCCGACAAGGGCGGCGATGTGGGCTGGGATA
The DNA here is from genome assembly GCA_020025115.1 of Collinsella sp. Lineage (GTDB taxonomy): Bacteria > Actinomycetota > Coriobacteriia > Coriobacteriales > Coriobacteriaceae > Collinsella. The sequence continues at coordinate 10,264 of JAHHSP010000002.1, forward strand.
AGCTCACCACATTTGTGCCCGAGTATCAGGATGCGCTCTCCGCACTTGGCGTCGACCAGGTGAGCGGGCTGGTGAAGACCACCTATGGCTATCACATCATCAAGTGCACGGAGCTGTTCGAGGTCGAGACCGTGACCTCCTTCGACGAGGTGCCCGAGGACATTCGCACGTATGTGTCCGACATGCTTGAGTCCCAGGCGGTGGCCACGGCATACGGCGAGTGGCTGACCGATTACACCGAGAAGGCCGATATCAAGATCAATCCTATGCCCGAGAACGTGCCCTATAACGTGGACATGAGCAAAGCATCCGAGAAGAAGGACGACTCCGCCAAGTAGGCGGACGTGAGGAGGCATCCCATGACCTACGAAGAGCTGCATGCCGAGATGGTCGCCGCCATGAAGGCCAAGGACAAGGTCCGCCTGGGCGTTGCGCGCCTGGTGCTGGGAGAGTTGAAAAACGCCGCTTCCCGCGGCGGTGCGCACGAGATCACCGAGGAAGAGGTGACCTCTCAGATTAAGCGCACGCTCAAGCAGACGAATGAGACGCTTGAGATGTCCGAGAAGGCCGGCAACAACGCCGAGCGCACCGAGAATCTGCGTGAGCAGGTGGCGGTGCTTGAGAGCCTCCTGCCGCAGCAGGTTTCCGGCGATGAGCTCGTGGCCTTGGTTGAGAAGACGATCTCCGAGCTTGGCGCCACGTCCAAGAAGGACATGGGCCGCGTGATGGGCGCCCTTACCGCCGCGACAAACGGTAACTTCGACAAGCCCGCCGCCGCCAAGGAGGTCGGTTCGCGTCTGGCTTAGCCCAATCGTGGCCGTGCAGTTGGGGACGCACATTTGGGGACGGGTACAAATTGCACATAGCGGTGCGGGTTGCGCACGGCATTGTCCTGAAGGGGGCGGCGAGACGGGTGTCTTGCCGCCCCCTTATGTATGGCGGACGCAGCTGCTCCAGATGATCAATTTGTACCTGTCCCCAATTGCATAAGATGTGCAATTTGTACCCGTTCCCAATTGCGCTATTTGGGATAGATGATCAGTCGAGGTGAGAAAACCCTTGTACTGTGTATAAGTGTGTATATACTGTACTTATCGAGTATACACAGTATGCTCGATCTGGTCGCACCATGACGTCTGGGGCGATCTTGGCGCCGCGGGGACGCCCAAGGCGTAGGCGGGAAAGGGGCAGTGATTCGTGGAAATCATCATTTCAAATTCGAGCAACCAGCCCATTTACGAGCAGATCGTCCGACAGGTCAAGAGTCAGATCATGGCCGGCGACCTGACGGCGGGCGAGCAGCTACCCTCGATTCGCGCGCTTGCCAACAGCTTGCGCGTGAGCGCCATCACCACCAAGCGCGCATACGCGGATCTGGAGGCACTGGGCTTCATCGAGACGGTGCAGGGCAAGGGAAGCTTCGTCGCCGGCGGCAATACAGAGATGTTGCGTGAAGAGCGCCTTCTCGAAATCGAGAAATACCTTCTCAAGGCCATCGAGGCGGGCAGGGCGCTCGATCTGGGTGAAGAGGAGCTCATTGAGATGATGAGGACCCTTTTGGAGAGTGACGACTGACTATGACATCATCACGGGTGAGCGCGCCTCTTATCGAGGTTCGCAATATCACCAAGCATTACGATGGCTTCACGCTGCGGGGCGTATCCCTCACCGTGGAACCGGGGCAAATCGTGGGGTTGATCGGACAGAACGGTGCGGGCAAATCAACGACCATCAAGGCCCTGCTCGGCATCATCGGCATCGATGCCGGCGAAGCCCGCATCCTAGGGGTCGACGCACGCGGGTTGTCCGGTGCCGACGCCGCGGAAAAAGAGCGCATCGGCGTGGTGTTCGACACCGTATCGATGCCGCCGCACCTCAAGATCGCCGAAGTCGGCAAGCTTATGGAGCGCGCATATCGAACCTGGGACGCTCCCACGTTCGAAGGATACCTTCGGCGGTTCACGCTCGATTCGAATAAAGCGATCAAGGAGCTGTCTCGCGGCATGGGTATGAAGTTGAGCCTGGCCTGCGCCTTGGCGCACGACCCACAGGTGCTCGTCTTGGACGAGGCGACTGCCGGGCTCGATCCCATGGCGCGCGATGAGGTGCTCGACATACTGCGCGAGTTCGTTGCGGTGGAGGATGCCGCGGGAAACCCGCAGCATGCGATCCTGATGAGCACTCACATCACGAGTGACCTCGACAAGATCGCCGACACGGTGGTGTGCATCGATGACGGGCGTATCGCGTTCGCCTGCGACAAAGATGAAATCTGCGATCTCATGGGGGTGGCGCGATGCCGTGCGGCGGAGGTCGAGCAGGTGATGGCGAGCGGGCAGGCTCCTTTGGAGGTGCGCGTCTTGCATCGCGATTACGGTGTGGACGTGCTCGTTCCCGATCGATTCGAGTTCATGCGCGCGTTTCCGCAGATCCCATGCGATCGCGTCTCGATTGACGACTACATGGCGCTCATGCTCAGGGGCGCGGTCCTGCATCCGCATGCCGCCGCCCGGGAAGGTGGTGATGTGCGATGATGCGCATGCTCAAGATGGAGTTTACGGTGTTCGGGCAATATCTCAGGCAGTTGTCGCTCACCATGGTCATCATGGCGGTGTGCATTACTATTGGGAGTGGAAGCGCGGTGAGTCTGCCGGGCATCATCTTCATGATGACGATGTTCAGCTTCACGATGAGCGCAAGCCATTATGACGAGCAGAATAATTGGGCCGCGTTCAGGTTGACCATGCCCCTTTCTCGCCGTGATGTTGTGCTGGGGCGTTACCTGTTCGTGTTTCTGGGTTCATGCGCCTGTGCTGCGCTTGCGGCCCTCGGAGCGCTCGCGCTTGCCGGTTTGGCGTCTGTCGATGTACTGCCTGCCGGTGTGGCGGACATGGTGCGTCTCGACGCTGAGGGAGCCTTGATCGGCGGTTTCACGCTTGCCGTGTGCGGCGCGATGGGGATGTTGACGGCGTCGGTGTCCATGCCGGTGTTCTTCAAGTTCGGGCATACCAAGGCGACGCAGTGGCTGCCTTTCATCATGATATTTTTGGGCATGATCTTGTTCCTGACCGTGGGCCTTATGGAGGGGGAGGCCATTTCGACCTTGCAGCGGGCGCTTTCGTTTGCGGAAACGCCCGAGGGATTGGCCGAGGGATTGCCGTTGTTCACCATGGGCGCATCGGCCTTTGGGGTGGCGTGCTATGTCGCAAGCGCACTGGTATCGCTGCGCGTGTACAGGTCGCGCGAGCTGTAGGAATGCGCAATCGGAAAATGGAGCAATTGGGGACTGTCCCTAAATTGGGTGCAGGGGTGGGTGCAAGGGCATCCGCCCCTCCCTTTTTGCTCGCAGTGCATGGCTGTTTCAGAAATGGAGAGAAATGGCGTAAGCATTACGTAAACAAGTGATGGACACCGAGCGATACGATGTAGGGTACAAGCAGTACGGCAGTGTCTGATGCATGAGAGCATCGATTCGCTAGGTAGATTGGCGCATATGGTGATTGCAGCTGAGCGGCGTGATGCCGCAGTCCAGTCCGCCTGCCCCCATCAGCTTCCGCTTACCCGGGTGAGGAACGTGCGTGATTTGGGCGGGTACGCATATAGGGCAGAGGACGGATCGCAGGGGAAGACGGCATATGGCGTCTTACTTCGCGGGCCCTCTCTTCGGAGATTGGCGCCTGCGGATTATAGATATCTACAGGCGTATGGAGAGGGCCTGAAGTGCGTCGTCGATTTGCGCAGCGATTTTGAGGTGGGCCATTGGCCCGACCCCTATGCCAAAGGTCGAGACGGTGTGGCCTACGTGCATATTCAGATGCTCGACCAGCTCAATTCGGGCAAATTCCGCGACGCCCTGCCGGATCGCATGGCGACGGTGTACAAAGGGCTGCTCGATGATCATGCTCCGAGTATCAGGCGCGTGATGGAGACGATTGACGCCCTTGGGAAGAACGGCTGCACGTTGTTCCATTGCCGGGCGGGTAAAGACCGGACGGGCGTTGTGGCGATGCTGCTGCTGGGCCTCGCCGGGGTCTCTGATGAGGATATCGTCGCGGACTATGTGGCGACGCAATACTACCTCGGGCGCGGGCTTCGCGCTCAGCGCGTTGCCGTTTCCGTGCTTTTGCGCCGCCGCGCCCCTCGTTGTCTATTTGAGGCGATACCCGCCGAAATGGAATTGACGCTCGCCCATCTGCATGAACGTTATGGAACGGTCAGGGACTATCTGGAAGCGTATGCCGGAGTGCCCTCCGACGTGCTTGATGGAATCGCCCGCCGATTGCAGATGGGCTGAGAAAGCGCTGAATGCGATTTTTGGAACCGGGATATCCAGCGCGCTTACTTGATTTGCGTCGTACCGGGTGCGAGGTTCGGGTCGGTCTCGTTCGCGGCGTTCTGGCGCAGCTTGGTGTACACGTCCTTGCCGTCGCCGAAGAGCTCGTAGTACTGAATCATGGCGTACTCGGAGCGCGCCTGCAGTGCCTTTTGCAGCGGCGTCTGCGTATCTCCGCCGTTCTCGTCCTCCTTGACGCTGCTCAAATAGATGACGCCATCGCTGTCGAGGTAGCCGGTGGTGTTGATGGCGGGTAGCGCGCTACGCAAGGTGAGTTGGGCCTTCTGGTAGTCGTTGAGCGGCGCGCCGATGATGTTCATCAGCTCGGTGCCCAGGTAGTTGGTGGAAAGGTTGTCCACGCAGCTGTCCTGGTCATTGCCGGCGACGTCGTAGTTCGCCCAGATGAGGTAGTCGGTGGTCCACAGGCGCATGTTGTGCTCGGCCTTGTCCTCATTGGTGAACCAGCGGTTGTTGTACTTATCGGGGAAGAACGGCTGGTGATCGCCAAAGAACACGAGCACGACGGGGCGGTCGAGTTCACGCAGCTTGCCGACGAAGTCCCTGAGTGCGCGATCGGATTCCTCGATGAGCGACAGGTACTCGTTGACCTCGTTGTTCACTGCGCCGTCGATCAGGTAGTTGTTAAGCTTGTCGGGCGGGAGCAGTCCGGTGTCGTAGCCGGAGTGGTTCTGCATGGTCACGTCGAAGATGAACTGAGGCGCGGAATCGGACTCGAGCATCTCGAGAATCTTGTCGTAGGTCGCGGCGTCGGAGACCATGCCGCGAAGCCTCTCGGCGTCCTGGAAGTCGTTGATCGACATGAAGCGGTCAAAGCCAAAGGCGGAGTAGACGTTCTCTCGGTTCCAGTTGGTGCCGTGGTTGGGGTGCATGGCGGTGGTGGTGTAACCCAGGTCCTTGAACTGCTCGGCGAGGTTTTTAGTCTCAAGCAGATCGTAGATCGTATAGGGATACACGCCCGAGCCCAGGTAGGACATGGAGTTGCCGGTGAGGAACTCGAACTCGGTGTTGCAGGTGCCTCCACCGTATGCGCTTACGTAGAGGGTGCCGCGCGAGAGGGCGTCGGGGAGATTCTTGAAGAACTGCGGGCCGTTGTAGCCGGCATGCATGTTCTGGTAGATGGAGAGATCCGAGAACGTCTCGTTCATGATGGTGATGACCGTGGGCTTTTCCTCGGCGAACTGGGCCGCGGCATCGGTTCGCTGCCAGGTCTTGCCGATGGTCTCGTCATACTCGCCGGCGAGCTTCTTCTCGAGCTTCTCGGCCCCATCCATGTCGTAGCCCTTGGGTACGGGCGGTTTGATGGTCTGGGCAGAGGAGATGAACGTGGGGATGAAGCCCTGACGGTAGTAGCTCTCGAGCGGGCGCCAGGTGTACACCGTGATGTTGAGGGCGTTGTAGTAGTCGATGAGAGTGACGTGCGCCCCGACGCCGACGAGGCACAGGGCGCCGATCAGCAGGTTGGTGAGGAAGAGGCGGCGATTGCGCTTGGCGGGCTCGGGGCGGAAGATGCCGGCAAGCGAGCACAGCAGCATGGAGACGGCCAAGAAGGCCATGCCGTACAAGCCGAACGCACTGAAGATGTAGGTGAAGCCGCCGCTCACGGCAGCCGCGGTGCTCAGGGCGGAGAGGTCGGCGGGCTGGATGGGCATGGACTTGAACGTGATGACGAAGAACTGCGCCATGCCGATGCCCCAGCACAGGAACGCGATGAACGCCGGCGCGCCGCCGCGACGCTGGAACAGGTAGAAAAGGCCGAGCATGACGGCGGTGATGAGCGCCCATTCGAGCATGATGCACAACGGGTAGCTCCAGGTGAGGTCATGGTTGGAGGGAGTCTCGAGTCCGAGCATGGCGAACAGGCCGGCGAACAAGAGCAGCATCACGCAGACCGCGGTGGGGCGGTGCAGCGCAATGCGGAGCTCGCGGACGCGGCCGCGCAGCTTACGGCCCAAGCGGCCGATACGGGAGAGCTCATCGTCTCGATCGATGCGGTGGGCGCACGCATCGTATTTATCGCATGTGCCGCAGTCGGGTCGGAAGGTGCGGGCGGCGAGATCGTCGCCGATGCGCATGTACGACTCGATTCGCGCGCAGACGAGGTCGCGCGAGAAAGACGCCCAGGCGCAGGCGGTGAGCACGACGTTCAGGATGACGGGGGAGAGGATATCGTCGGGCGCCATGCCGAGGAGGCCCAAAGCGGCGGCAATCGCCTGCATGATGCAGAACGTGATACCCCAGCCCCTGCCGGAGAGATCGCCGGATTCCTTGCGGCGGGTGAGCTCCCGATGCGCCAGGTAGGCGGAGGCGGCAAGTCCCACGATGGATACGATTGCAGTGAACATACGACAACCTCTTCTTAGCTCAACGGATGTTGAGGCGGGCGGCGTACCCAAATCCTGGACAACGCTTACCCGTCCTTGATAAACATGTGCTACGCGCGCAAGGCGGCAAAGAGACATACTACCTTCGGATTGGCAATATTTAGTCGATAAGCTGCGGGTATTTGTCGTTTCCATAGAATGGGCCAAGAAGTGCAGCCGATGCTTGACGAGCTTGCCATGGCCAAAATCGATCTCGATGCGAAAAAAAGAGCCCCATCCGCCTGCGAGGGACGGATGGGGCTCTTCGGGTGTATCGAGGCCACCGCAGTTATGCGGGTGCGCCGGGGCTACTGACGCTCGTCCACGGCCACGCGCGCGATGCGGTCGACCGGTTTGAACTCGGTGAACAGCGGCACGTACTCGTAGAATACACTGGAGTTCTCCAGGCCGAACCACTGCACCGGAGAGCCGGCGAAGCGACGGATCGCGTACTTCATCGCGATGGCGTGGCGTTCGCGCTGGTCGACGTCGGACTCGGGTGCGAGCGTCTTGCGGATCAGGCAGAAGCGGAACGAGCCGATCACGCCGGGTTTCTCATATACGGAGTAATCGTGCACCTGCGGCGGCAACTCGCCGGATGCGGACAGGTCGGAGACGATCTGGCGCAGATAGGCGTTTACGCGCTGATTGACCTTGTAACCTAGGTAGAGATGCACGCGGTACACAAAGTCGGTGCCGTAGTTTTCCACGGAGTACTCGAAGGTGTGCGGCTCGTCGGCGACCTCGACGTTCAGGAACCAGTAGGCTCGGGCGCGCTTGGGGTGCTTGTCGAAGATCGAGTACAGAATGTCGCGGTCGAGCATGTCGGTCGATGTGCTGTTGGTGAGGTAGACCAGGTTGTCGCAGAGCATCTCGTAGTGAGAGTCGTTGCGCAGTCGATTGAACTGGTCGAGGTACTTGCGCACGGGGAGCATCGTGTACTGCCGATGCTCGACACGGCTGCCGTTGTACCAGCTGACCATGACGCCCATGATGAGCGCGGCCATCAGGATGGTGAAGTAACCGCCGTGGAAGAACTTGGTGAGGGAGGACACGAAGAAGAAGCCCTCGAGCGCGACGAAGAAGATGACGAAGGCCCAGGGGAAGATCTTCATCTTACGCACGCCGTGCAGGTAGAAGAAGAGCAGCACGGAGGTGCATATCATCGTGATGGTGATGGCCAGGCCGTAGGCGGCCTCCATATGAGCGGAGCTCTGGAACAGCAGCACGACGATGACGCACCCGACCCACATGACGTTGTTGACCATGGGGATGTAGAGCTGGCCCTTGGTCTCGGCGGGATAGAAGATCTGCATGTGCGGCATGAGGTCGAGGCGGCTGGCCTCGGAGACGAGTGAGTACGCGCCGGTTACGAGAGCCTGGCTCGCAATGATCGCGGCGCAGGTGGAGAGGATGACGCCGAACGGGCGGACCATCTCGGGCAGCATCTGGAAGAACGGGTTGAGGTCCTCGATGAGGGCGAGATCGGGATTGCCCGCGTTGGCGAGCAGCCATGCGCCCTGGCCGAGGTAGGACAAGATGAGGCAGATCTTAACGAAGGGCCAGGTGGCATAGATGTTGCCGCGGCCGACGTGACCCATGTCGGAGTAGAGGGCCTCGGCGCCGGTGGTGGCGAGGAAGCAGCTGCCCAAGATCATGATGCCGGCGTGGTTGTTTGGCGACAGCAGGAAGCCGATGCCGCGCAGCGGATTGAAGGCGAGCAAGACGACGGGGTTGCCGAGCACGTACATGAGGCCCGTGCCGCCGAGGAACAGGAACCAAAACGTCATGACCGGACCGAAGGCATGGCCGATTTTGGAGGTGCCCGCGCGCTGTACCGCGAACAGGAGGCACACGATGATGAGCGTGATGATCACGACGTTCATCTGGTTGTCACCCATGACGTCGTGAACGGCGGGGATGGTGCGCAGGCCCTCGATGGCGGTGGTGATGGTCACCGCGGGCGTGAGGATGCCGTCGGCCAGCAGCGCGGCTCCGCCGAGCATGGCGGGCACGATCAGCCATTTGCCGTACTTTCGCACGATGCTGTACAGCGCGAAGATGCCGCCCTCGCCGTGGTTGTCGGCCTTGAGGGAGACGAGCACGTACTTGACGGTGGTCAGCAGCGTGACCGTCCAGATGACGAGCGAAAGCGCGCCGAGGATGAACTCCTCGGTCACGGTCATGATGCCGCCTTGGCCCGCAAGCAGCGCCTTGGTGACGTACATGGGCGACGTGCCGATGTCGCCGTACACGACGCCCAGGGTGACGAGCATCGCGCCGATACTTACCGGGATCGCGGCAGAACCGTGCCCGTGCTCGGATGATTCAGTTGAGTGTGCCATTGCGGTAGTGCTCCTTGGCGAGGGTGACCCGGCGCCGGCGTTCCCCCCAGCGCGCCGAGAGGCATGTGCATGCCATCGAACGTTCCCGCCATTATAGGCTGTACGCAGGACGTATGCTATATGCCTCTATCTGCGGAAACGCTTTGTGTCGTAAGGTTTTCGCGCAGACGCCTCGCGAAGCTCGCGAGTGCGTTCGCGAATCGCGTCCTCGCTCATGCCAACCCGACGCATGGCCTCCTCGGATGTGTAGCGTTTGACCAGGTAGCAATGGTGGATCTTCTTGTTGCGGGCAAAGTCCTCGGGGATGGTCTCGCCGGTGATATCGGTGAGGACCACCCCGGCACGAGCCAGCTCCTCGATGTCGGGGCGGAACGTGCGCAGGTTGCACGAGAAAATCGCCTCGCCCTCGCGGGAGAGGAGGCGGGATAGGCCGATGAGGAGCTCTACGTGGTCGCGCTGGACGTCCCAGGTGCGATGCCCCATTTTGCTGGAGTTGGAGAAGGTGGGCGGGTCGCAGAAGATCAGGTCCCAACGGTTGCGCGTGGCGCGCATGTCACGTATCCAGCTCATGACGTCGGCGCGGACGTAGTGATGGTCGGGCCCCACAAAGCCGTTTTGCTCCATATTGCGCTCGGCCCAGTCCAAGTAGGTGTTGGAGAGGTCGACGGTGACGGTCTCCTCCACGCCCGCGTCCGCCGCGTAGCAGGTGGCGGTGCCGGTGTAGGCGAACAGGTTGAGGAAGAAGCGCTTCCCGCGGGCGCGCTCGCGCACCAGGCCGCGCGTGATGCGGTGGTCGAGGAAGATGCCCGTGTCGAGATAGTCGTTGAAGTTGACGGCAAAGGTCAGGCCGCCCTCCTCGATGAGGGGGAGGCGCCGGGTGCGGATGTCTGCCGGGGCGCCCGACCCCGCGCCTTGGCCGGGGCGGTTGGACGCCAAGGTGCCATGCCCGCCGCGGGGCTTGCCGCCCTTGCCGGGGTTGGAGCTGGCGGCCGGCCTGCCATATTGCGAGCCCCCGCGCGAGCGGATGCGCGCCTTGGCAAAGACGTTGTCGGGGTCGACCTGCAGGATGCGCGGGGCGAGCGTGAGGATGTCGAGCAGGCGCGCCTCGGCCAGGGCGGGATCGACCTCGCGAGGCGCGGCGTATTCCGCGATGACGAGCCACCGGCCCGGCGTGGAGGCGCTGCCCTCGTAGAGGTCGATGGCTGCGGAGTAGTCGGGCAGGTCCGCGTCGTAGACGCGGTAGCAGCTCACGCCCTCGCGCTGCGCCCATTTGCGGCGCAGCTTGGCGACCTTGCGCAGGCGGCGAGCGAACTGCTCGGACTCGGGGATGAGGACGGGGCAGGGCTTGCCGTCGCCCAGATCGATGAGGGAGGTCGAGGGGGAGGCCGAGGCGCCGGAGCCGACGGCGACGTCGGGCAGCGCGGGGTCCTTTGCGCCCTGGTCGCCCTCGGCGGCGGTCACGCCATCCGCCGCCGAAAAGACGGCGAGCTCGGCATCTTCGTTGTTTGGCATGACGCGCAGGGAGTGTGCGGGCTCGCCGAGGGTGCGGATGAGCAGGTCATCGCGGGTGAGAGTCACGGTCGGCATGGCCCTCAGCATGGCGCGAACGGGGTCGCCCCCACAGGTTCCGGCGTGCAGGTTCGTGGCAAGGTCGAGCACGCGAGACATCTTGGAGATCGGGATCTCGGTGGTATCGAGGAACATGAAGCCGCGCTGCTCTCCGTCATGGGGCGCGGGCATCATCAGTTTGCGCGAGATCTTGTCGAGGTCGGGCTGCGCGAAGATCACGCGGTCGGCGAGACCGCCTGCTTTGAGGATGCGCCTGGCGCAAGCGACGGCATCTCCGGACGGGTCGGTTGCCACGATGCGGGCGATTCGTCCCTTGGCAAGCTCCGCGCGTCGATCGGCCTCGTTGAGCAGATCGCGCCATGTAGCCGCGTCGTGCTCCAGCCAGCTCTGGAATCCCCAGGCCCGCCGCTCGAGGCCGGGTGCGCGATCAGCCAGGATCGAAGCGGCTTCGAGTACCACGCCGCCGCCCGCGCAGCAGGCGTCGATCATGACGGGAAGCGTGGCGGGCGTGGTGGGGTCGGTGGCGGGAATGTCCGGCGCAGCCGGGCTCATCTCTGCCTTGGCCGCCCGCTCCCCGTCAACCGGGCCCGTGGTATTAGTAAGGGCGCGAGCGCAGATCTCTTGCCAGTTGCCCTGGGCGCAGGCGAGCGCCGCGTAGTCGGGTCGCAGGACGTGCGCGGCATGCGTCCGTGTGGCCTCGCGCGGGAGGCGTTTGAACAGCGGGTCGCCGGAGAGGTCGAGTTGGATGCTCGCGCGGTCGCCGCGCAGGGTGAGGGAGATGCGCGCGTCTGGGTCGTCCGTGTCGACGCTGGGGCGACGCCCCTCGACCTCGAGCATGCGGTCGCACAGCGCGTCCTTCACGCGGAGCGCGGCAAAGTGGGAATTGCGAAGCTCGTCGTTGGTGCCGCGGGCGCTCACGGCAATGGTGGCGCCGGGGCGCAGGATGCGCTCCCAGGCAATTGAGCGGGCGCCTTCGTATAGGTCCTCGGCATTGGCGCAGGTGAAGCGGTCGATCACCACAAAGATGCGGCTGGCAAGGCGGGACCACAGGCATGCACGCTCTGCGTCGATCGGGTCGCCGGCAAACGTCACGCGCCCCTTGAGCGGGCGGACCTGGCGCAGGCCCAGGGAACGGAGCTCGCCGGCGAGGGCCGCCTCGAACCCCTCGGGGCAGCTGGCGTAGAATTCGCGCCTGGACGCGGGGGAAGGGGTTGCAGTCGAGTTGGCCATGGGGCTCCTAGCTGTGCAGTCGGTAACTACTTGCTATTATGGCAGCTTCTTGTCCTCGCGGTTCGCATCGTGCTCGTCGCACTCGTAGCGTGGTGGAATTATGGAGAGGCATCCAGGTTCTTGCGCCCGCCGTGCCGACTGCGTAATATAACTCTTTGCGCACACGGTGCGTCCAGACATTGCGGGGTGGAGCAGTCTGGTAGCTCGCCGGGCTCATAACCCGGAGGTCGTAGGTTCAAATCCTGCCCCCGCGACCAAGAACTTGCAGCAGCTCAGAAGTATAATACTTCTGAGCTGCTTTTTTATGCGCCAGCTTCCCTCGATGGTTTACGCCACGAATCTTCGAAGAAAAGAATTGCAAACATCACCTAAAGAACGCCTTTGCTGTCTACACTTCTGAATAGGCGAAAATACAAGGAGATGCCAATGCAGCAACCTATCGCGACAAACGACGTGCATCTGTTCTCCACCCTCAAGGAGAACCAGTATTTCGATCGGAAGAGCGCCCGTAAGGACGACAGGGAGATCGCGAAACACATAAGCGCGTTCGCCAACTCGGCGGGCGGTAAGCTCGTTATCGGTATCGAGGATAATGGCGAGGTGACGGGCTTCAAACGCAACGGCGCTCGCGACATCGAGAACTTCGAGCGCGCAGCGCTCACGACCTGCACGCCGACTCCTATTGTTCGTAGGGATCGGATCCGTGTGGTCAATTCCTCTGGCGAGGATGACCTCATCCTGGTGTTGGACATCGAGGCATCGACCAGCCATTCCGTTGCTCGTTCGAGCGACGATGAGGTGTTCTTGCGGCAGAACGACAGAAGCGTGAGGCTCAATCGCGAGCAAGTCCTCGCCTTGGAGTACGACAAAGGGCAGAGGGTCTTCGAGGACGAGCTCGTCGTGGATTCCTCTCTGGACGACGTGGACCATGAGGTGCTCGACCGGTACAAGGAGATTCTGGGAACCGATGCTCCCGACGAGCAGGTCCTCAGGAGCCGCCGCTTCATGCGTGATGGAAGGCTGACCGTGGCCGGTGCCCTGCTCTTCGCGCAGGATCCCTCCGCGATGATGCCACAGGCCCGGGTCCGCGTTCTGCGCTACGACGGCGTCAAGATGGAGACGGGTGAGCGCCTCAACATCACGAAGGAGCGATTCTTCTGCGGGCCGCTGCCCAAGGTCATCCAGGGCGCCTATGAGCTCATCTCGAGCATGCTCCGCGAGTTTCAGTTTTTGGGGCCCGACGGGAAATTCCAGACAATGCCAGAATACCCGGAGTTTGCCTGGTTTGAGGGGCTCGTAAACGCGGTGACCCATCGCGACTACTCTTTCCGGGGCGACTACATCCGGGTCTCGATGTTCGACGACCGTCTTGAGATTGTCAGCCCAGGAGCGCTTCCCAATATCGTGACGCTCGACAACATGAGGACCACCCGCTATTCGCGCAACCCGCGCATCGCGCGCACGCTGGTCGAATTCGGTTGGGTCCGGGAGCTGAACGAGGGCGTCAAACGCATCTACACCGAGATGCAGGACTCCCTGCTCAACGATCCGGTCTACACGGAGCCCGATGGGACGAAGGTTCAGTTGACGCTTGAGAACAACATCGTGGCGCGGACCGCCAGGAGGAGCGAAGCGCTCGAGGACAGGCTCTCTGCTGAGAGAATGGCTTCCCTCGATGAATACGAGCTGACCGCGGTTCGGCTTGCGTTCACAAATGGCAAAGTGACCGCCAGGGAGCTCTCCGACCACATTGGGCGCACGCGCCGCACGGCCGGCAACGTTCTCAAGGGGATCTCAGGTCCTTCTGGTCCGCTTGAGTGGCACGGTTCGGCCGTTAACGATCCGGGACAGTACTACTCCTTGCGATAGGGTTCGCACCTATTTCGCACCTATTTCGCACCTATTTCGCAGTAATGTCGCAGTTTGTCGCAGTGGCACTCGAGGCGGATTCTTCGCGAAGAATCCGCCTCGAGTCATGGCCGCGAAGAATTTGTGAGGAAAGAATTGAGTGAAATCAGGCCAAATATACCTGCGAAAACAAGGGAATGCGAAGGGTTGCCACTGATGGATGGCGCTGTAAACGGGCTCATAACCCGGAGGTCGTAGGTTCAAATCCTGCCCCCGCGACCAAGAACTTGCAAGTCGGAGATCAAATGGTCTCCGAGCTTTTTTGTATGGGTGCTGGTCGGGTGCTTTTTGGGTGCTGCGGACAAGGAGCCCGTCTCAGCCGATGCGTCCTGCAAGCTGGTCGGGCACATCGCGGGTAGCCCATTGGGTGGAGTGCGCCTGACGACGGAATTGTCTACGCAGCTACCGGGTGCGCCATTTTGCTGTCTTTCCTGTTCCATCGCTGACGATGGTTTTATCCACATTTTTCATCTTCGCCAACAGGTTCGACACCTTCTTGGCCTTTTGCGCATCGGTGAGGCCGGAGGGGAGAAGGTCGCTGAGGAGGGCGGTGATTTTCGCGCGTGGTGCGGGCCCCGTTTCTGAGAGCATCTGAATGACAAGCGCCTTGCAGGCTTCTTCGTTGAGACCTTTACTGCACGTGTACGATACCTCCTGCCCCGTCTTCGAAGCCAAGGCGTTCGTGATAGAGATGTGGGGATACCTGCCCTCGATAAGTTTGAGCCGATGCAGCTCTGCCGCCTCATCACTATCGGTCGGGTCAACTACTCAAAATAATACCCGCCACACACGGCTGACGCTCGGGTGACCTCATGCAGCCTGATTATTTCGACAGCAAGATGAAGGTCGTCAAGGACGAGCTCGTTGAGCGCGTCGGTCGGGGCGATCGCGTGTCCGTCGCCGCTTCGGTTTTCTCGATATGCGCGTATCAAGAATTTCGCGAGCAGGGTTTGATTCCTCGCGCTCGCCGTGTGCATGCCGAGCTCCTGGCTGCATCCTGGCCGTGTTGCCAAGTACGCGCCCACGGCGGCGGGGGCAATGCGCACGTTGGGTGGCCGTGAGACGGCCGGGGACCTCGAGAAGGTGGTTTCAGCGTATATCGAAGCAAAGATGGCCATGGAGAAGGGGCGGCTGGCGCTTGTTTGAATGCGTGCGCAATCCCGCACCTAAAGCGGGTGTCACAGGTCCTCAATCAGCCCCTCGCCGCTGTACCTCCCTGTTTTCTCGTCGTAACGCAGCACCGCGACGCTCCTGTTCTTCAGGACGTCGCCGTCCACGTAATAGTGACTGGCCCCGTCATGCCAGATGCCCCTGTGCCCGGGTATTCCGGATGCCGCCTCGGTACTCACGTGCCCGGCGATGATGTCGAGGTAGAAGCTTTCTCCGATATGTTCTGGTCGCATCTCCGTGAAGAATTCTACGGGGGTGCCGACCTTCCACCATTCGCCCGCTTCCTCGTCTATGCCCGCGTGGACGAAGACCTGTCCGAAGGGGGATTCGTAGGTGTAGGGCAGCTGCCGGATCCATGCCAGGACCTCCCCATGCCCTTTCTTCATGCGATCGACCGTGAGCTTGTAGGCATCCTCGAATCGCCTTAGGGCGAGCAGGTGCTTCACCTCGCGGAGCCCCTCTGCTCCAAGGAAGCTCCTTGCGGTCGCAAGATCGCTGTCGGCGAGCATCCATCCCCTGGTGTACCCTTCATCATGAACGTTGTCCACGTATTCGATCAGCATCTCCTCATGGTTTCCTCGGAGGGCGATTACCTGCCCGGGATATAGACGCTGTAGCTCCATGATCTTTCGGTAGACCTGCAGGCTCTCGGGCCCTTGGTCGCAGTAGTCACCCAGCAGGATCAGCTTCGATGTGCGGTCGGTTAGGTCGACGCCGTCGAGCGCCTCCCCGAATTCCTTCATGCACCCATGTATGTCGGACATCGCATAGATCATACTCAGCCCCTCGAAGTTCGCCGATCTTCATGTGGGGCTGATACCCGGATAACGCCACGTTCCGCGACCTCGTCGACGCCGCGATGTCCGGCAATTCCATCGACCTGTCGGAGTTGCCAGCAGATGGACGTTGATCGCAAGAGGGTCGTGGGCGGTGAGGGCGAGGCCGACGTGACCGGCACGCACTTCAAGGCCGAGCGTCCCGCGCCGGCGGGCCCGGGAACCTTCCCACAGCCCGTTGAGAGCCTCTGCATCGACGTGCTGAAGTCGGACTCGCCGTTGCAGATAGGGGAGCGAATCGCCTATCGTTCCGATTCCACCCTGGCCGAGTACCGCGTCACCGCGGTCCGCTCCAGGCCCGACGGACGGGACTGGTGGAGCGCCGTGCTGCTCGAGAGGGTCGCCGCGATCGGCGGCACCGTCTCCGAGGCGCGTCCCGAGCAGTGCCTCGAGAAGGGCGTGGACGACGACGTGCGCGCGGCCATCGGCGACGATGACGGGCTCTCGATACTCCTGGATTTCTATTCCAGTTGCCCATCCGGGGCCGAGACCCTGGCCGACGGGGCTTTCGGCGAGCCTCCCGACGATATAATCGATGGTGGGAGGGACGATCCCCGGCCCCTCCGTGACGATCGCGGCGACCTTCACCGCGAGTAACTGCCAATCCAATTCGTATCAGAATCACCATGAGAGAGAGTCGACCATGAACGATTTCGATGAGAAGGACCTGGACCCCATGGCCGATGACCGGCACGCCCCCGACTCCGACCCCGCCGACGACGCCGCCGAGGGGGCCATGGGCTCGCTCGGCGAGACCACCGTCCTGGATACCGCCGTGGATGAGACCACGGAGAACCCCGCGCTCGACGCGGCCGAGGGCGATGGGGTCGAGGCCGACGACGTGCCTAAGAGCCCCCGCAAGGCGCTCGCCATCGCCGCCGGCCTCGCGCTCGTCGCGGCCCTCGGCCTCGGCGGCGCATGGGCCGTAGGCGCGTTCTCCGGCGGCGAGGCCCCCGAGGCCGTCAAGGACGCCGCGACGTCCGTCCAGGCCGCGGTGAGGGGCGAGGCGAAGGTCTCCATCTCGGTCGAGGCCGACGGCTGGACGGAGGAGCTCCCCGGGTTCGGCTACGCGATTGTCGGCGAGGACGGCGAGACCGCCGGGGAGGGCGAGCTCGTCCCCGGCGAGGCCCTCTCCCTCACCCTGCCCGACGGCGTGTACGCCGTCTCCATCACCTCCATACCGACCAAGGCCGACGGCGCGGGCACGTGGGCCCCTCCGGCCTCCCAGATGCTCCAGGTGGTCGACGGCGAGGCCACGCCCTCCGAGGTCTCCCTCACGCTCCTGCCCGTGAACCCCGCCGACGACGAGGCCGTCGAGGCCGTGACGGCCAACCTGCCCGAGGCCGAGCGCGACGCGGCGAGGCAGCTGCTCGCCGCCAAGAGGGAGGACCCGAAGGCCGACCGGGTCGAGGTCGCCCCCGCGCGCCCGCAACCCGCCCCCTCGGAGCCCGGGGACGGCAAGCCCGCCAGGAAGTGGGGCGTCGTGAAGGAGGCCTGGGACGAGAGGGTCCTCGTGTCCGCCGCATGGGACGAGACCGTCGTGGTGAAGCCCGCCTGGACGGAGGACAAGCTCGTCAAGGAGGCCTGGACCGAGACCATCAACCACCCCGCGGAGTACAGGACCGAGAAGGTCAAGGTCGGCGTTCAGTTTGTTGCCGATGATGGCAAGATTTTTACCGACGAGGGTGCATGTGTTGCGTACTGCAACAGCCTGGGTATCTACTACAGCGTACGTCCTGTTTACAAGGAGACGCAGGTCCTTGTCAAAGACGCCTGGACCGAGAAGGTCGACCATCCCGCCCAATACCAGACCGTCAACCACCCCGCCGAGACCAAGACCGTCCATCACGACGCCGTGTACAAGACCGTCCATCACGACGCCGTATACGGCTGGATTTGAGTTGCGTCATCTTTGGACCAGCGCGAAGGCTTCTACGAGCGAATACGTAGCTGCTCAGAATTCTTCACTCAGGGAAGATGCGGGAGTTGATTACAAGAGATAAGCACCATGTTTCACATCGGCGGTTTAATTGGGGCTCTGAGTGTACCCTGGTAGTCATTCATACTTGACGGTCGAACAATGGCTAAGTGCAACAGCTCACTCGTTCATCTAAACGATCAGGTCGCATCGGTCTCTCGGAAGGATGAGCGTGCCGTGAGCCCGTTCGCGCAAGTTGCCATGATGATTTTGTCGTGACCGCTGCCGCGCTCCTCGCAGACGCCGCATTTGCGAAGGTTGCGGCAGGTGCGGGGCGTGCCGACTACCTCATGGGTAGAGTCATCTATGCACCAGAAGAGGTAGGCTGTGGGTTTGCCGCATAGCACGGTGGAATTTCTGAGTGTCGAGACGTACTTGGCGATGCAATCGGGCTGATCGTTGCCGACCTTGAGCAACGGTTCAATCAATCTCATTCTAGGGGTTGAGGTGCACGCGAAGTCGAGCGGGGCAAGGTCTTGCCACACTCATAAATTGATATATAAAATCACCCAATTAATTCACGTACCCTATGTTTTCCTACTTTATAGACCGGTTGAACAAGGAGCCGAGGCCAGATTTGTGATACCGCTTGTAGATGAACGGTAGCCGTTCTCCGATTTCCAAAAAGCCCTTAAAACCGAATGCATATCTTATTAAAAATAGACACACGGGTGCTCGATATCGGCGAAGCGCCCTTTCATGCATATGTCAATGAAGTTTGGGCGTGCCCCTTATAAGAGGGGCACAGAGCGAAAGGGGATGCCTGTGGGGCACTTCTGGAAGCACGGGGTATCCGCGCTTGCTTGCGCGATTGCCTTGGGAGGGGTGTTGTCGCCGGTTCAGGCCATGGCCCAAGACCACGGCGGCGGCAACGTCTCAATCACGCAGACCGATGATGCAGTGACCATCGGGAACGATTTTCTGGCGCGCTCGTTCTCCATCAAGGACGGCATCTGGTCCACGAGCGAGATCGTCAACAAGCGCACTGACAAGGACCTGACCCTGGTCCCGCAGGAGGGGTCGGAGGACTTCGTCATCCAGCTGCTCTCCGCTCAGGAGCCGCAGGGACCCGTGATCACGCTGCCCACGCATGTGCTTGATCGCACTGCTTGGAAGGCTGCCGTCACCACGAAGAGAGGGGACACCTACACCCAGTCGGCAAACCTCTTTGACGGTGACAAGAACACCTATGTCGACGAGTACGAGAAGCACGGCTATCCGACCTCCATCGTGATCGATCTGGGTTCGGTCCAGTCCGTGGGTTCGTTCTCCTACGACAAACGCCCGGGCTACGGCGATGCCGCCTACGGCAAGAACGGCACCATGGGCAAGTACAAGCTCTACGTGTCCGAGGATGGCAGGGATTGGAGCGCGGCCGGCTCCGGTGAGTTCACCGCCGAGGATTACAACCTGCACGACGAGGGCGGGCTGCACAACGTCGGCGACACCGTTTACGGCAACTTCGACAAGGTCTACGAGACCCGATACGTCAAGATCGAGCAGCTCTCCGACGCCCTGGGAAGCACCCAGGAGTTCACCGCCTCCGAGGTCAACCTGTTCTCCGACCAGAAGGTCGTCGAGGGGGCCGCTGAGGCCGATGCCGACATCCGCACGAGCGAGTTGACGGTTGCCGAGAACGGCGTGACCGTGGATCAGGACGCCAACACCGTCCGCGTCCAGTTCAGCCCGGTCGAGTTCGAGGGCAACACCTTCTCCATCGCCGAGGTCATCGCCATGGAGGACGGCGCCCACTACATGAACTCCCACCTGGAGATCACCGCTTCGGACGCCGATGCGACCAAGATCGACTACATCGATATGGACAGCTTCGTGCTGCCCGAGGATGCCGCCGACGTGTGGAGCATCCCCGATGAGTCCAAGGTGTCCTCCATGTGGATCGGCAAGCACGAGCTCATGCTCGGCCAGCCCATCTACGTCGATGGCCTGTTCCTGGGCTCGGAGTTCCCCGCTCAGGAGACCGACGTCATCGAGGACACCAACACGACCAAGATGCGCTATTACTCCGGCAAGGACATCGCGAAGATGGCCGCCGACGGCCAGGAGGCCAAGGTCGCCGAGGACGGCTCCGGTACGTTCCGTACCTGGAGCAACGTCGTGGGTGCCGCCGAGGATACCGCCGAGAAGGCCGTTCAGACCGACTTCTTCAGCTACATCAACGACCTTGCGACCCCTTCGGAGTTCCGCAAGCAGTACAACTCCTGGTACGACAACATGATGAACATCTCCCCGGAGAGTGTTGCGAAGTCCTTCCTGGGCGCCGAGAAGGGCTTGTCCCAGAATGGCGTCGAGCCGCTTGACTCCTACGTCGTTGACGACGGCTGGAACAACTACAACTCAGAGAGCCAGGGCATGACCGGTGTCGGCGAGTCCGGCGACACCTACAACCAGACGGGCTTCTGGGAGTTCAACAGCAAGTGGCCCAACGAGCTCTACGACTCCGCGTCTCTTGCGCACAACCTGCAGTCCAGCTTCGGTATATGGGTCGGCCCGCAGGGCGGCTACAACTTCTTCGGCCAGTTCGGCCGCTTCCTCGAGGACTCCGGCACCGGCTACACCCAGCATAACTCCGCGCTGGGCGACGTCGTCTGCACGGGCTCCCATAAGTACCTCGAGAACTTCACCAACCTGTTCTTGGACTACCAGGGCCGCTTTGATATCGACTACTGGAAGTGGGACGGTTTCGCCTCGCGTCCGTGCAACGCGACCGACCATGACCACATGGTCGGCGGTCCCAACAACATGTACTTCACGAGCGACATGTGGGAGCAGTGGACCAACCTGTTCGAGGACTTCCGCGAGGCTCGTGCGGCGGAGGACAAGGGCCTGTGGATCAACGCCACCTGCTACATCAACCCCTCCCCGTGGATGCTCCAGTGGGTCAACGCGATCTGGCTGCAGGATGCCGGTGACGCCGGCCAGTCCGGCAACACCGATGCCGAGCGTCATCAGCAGAAGATCTACTATCGCGACCATGTGTACTACAACATGTTCGAGAACAACGATCTTCAGTTCCCGTTGAAGAACGTCTACAACCACGATCCGATCTACGGTGTGTCCGACAACTCCAGCGCCACCACCGAGGCCTTCCGCGAGTTCTTGTTCGACAACGCCATGCGCGGCACCTCGTTCTGGGCGCTCTACTACTCCCCGCCTTTGATGGATGACGCCAAGTGGGACGTCACGGCCGACGCCCTCGACTTCGCCGAGCGCAACCATGGGATCCTGGCCAACGCCAAGCTGTTCTATGCCGACGGTGCCTTCAGGTCGACGAACCTCGGGGATAAGCTGAACGAGGTCTACGGGTACTCCGCATGGAACAGCGAGGGCGGCATCGTTTCCTTCGTGAACCCCTCGAGCGAGTCCAGGACCTATGCGCTCAAGCTCGACAATATCGCTGGCGTTCCCACCGGTATGAAGGGTCTGGTCGAGACCCGGGTGTATCCGT
>JAHHSP010000020.1 GCA_020025115.1 Collinsella sp.
GAAGGACGCCGGCGGGCATGCCCCAGCCCATAACGAGCATCATGACGGTCATGACAACCATCATCATCTTAGTGCTCTGAACCTGCGCACCGGTCTGATTGCGGGTCATATACATCTGCGGGATGAAAGTGAGCACACCGAACAAGATCAAGGCGATCAGATACGGCAGCGCCGCACCGAAACCGTCGGCAAAGGCTTGAGCAGGTGAAGTGACCAGATTCGGCAAGATGTTAAAGAAGGAAAAACCCTTCTCGGCCGCATCCGGGAAATAATGGCCGAGGTCGCGGAGCAGGTTGAACAGCGCAACAAGGATGGGCATCTGAATCAGCAGAGGCAAGCAACCGCCAAAGGGGTTGAACTTGTTCTCAGAGTAGAACTTCTGCATCTCCTCCGCCTGACGCTGCGGGTCGGCGGCGTAGCGCTCCTGAATCTCGAGGAGCTTGGGCTGCAGGACCTGCATGCGGGCCGTCGACTTGATGGACTTGAGCATCATCGGGGTCAGCAACAGGCGGATGATCACCACCAGAATGATGATCGACAGGCCCCAGTCGCCTGCGAAGCGCTGAATAAGCTCAAGCGCCTGGAAGAGAATCTGAACAATCCAGTCCCACATACGAACAATCCTTACCGTAGAATTTGATAGTTATGGCACGGGATCATAGCCGCCGGCATGAGTGGGGATGCAACGCAAAATGCGCCGCAGACCGAGCCAGCAGCCTTTGGCCACGCCATATGCCTGTATTGCCTCAACAGCATACTGTGAACAAGTAGGTATGTATATACACGTATCGGGCAAAAGGGGCGAAACACACCGTTGGTACCAGTGGATGGCGGCCACGGCGACGCGGCTAAGCACGCCCCTCACAACCATCCTTGGGACCAGACGCGACCACCCGCGCTCGGCGGAGCAGCGCGTGCAGCGCGGCCTGCATATCCTCGGGGGACGCAGTGCGCGTACGAGGGGTCGCGAACAGGATGATCTCATGGTCCTCGACCGGCAGAGAACAGGCGCGAGCGGCCTCGCGCAGCACGCGCTTGCTCCGATTGCGCACAACGGCGTTTCCCAGCCGTTTGGCAGCAGCGAAGGCGACCCTCCCCGGATCGCCTTCGCTGACACAATCACATATAACCATGCGAATCAGAGGATGATTCAAGCGCTTCCCCTGAGTGAACACCCGCTCGAAGTCCTGGTGGGACTTGATGGTCTGCATGAGAGCTTAGTTGTCGCTCACCGTGAGACGCTTGCGGCCCTTGGCGCGGCGGCGTGCGAGCACGGCGCGGCCGGCCTTGGTGGCCATGCGGGCGCGGAAACCGTGGGTCTTGGCGCGCTTGCGCTTGTTCGGCTGGTAGGTACGCTTCATGGTAAACATCCTCCTGGTGCGTTTTGACTACTCGACTACTCGAAAAAATACGCGTGAGCTAGGAGATTGTAGGGAATACGATGCTCAAATGTCAATCTCAGAACCATGAAATGCGCATAGTTTACCAAGGAATGCGGCACGCTCTTCACCCGTGCATGGTCTCGGCATTTACTCTTTCAGACTTTTTCATCGACTTTTCCACAGGTTGTTCCATATCTGTTGATAACTTTTCTGAGATTTCCAACACTTTTCAACACGGTAGGAAAACTTGTTGAAAGTTATGAACGCGAGGGCCTTGAGCTGGTATCCTAGGCTCACGACAATCGTGGAAAGAATGCAGCATGTCAGAAGATTTCTATCCCTTTGTGGATTCCGGGGATCCAGCCCCCGACAATACTCACCTCACCGGAGGCACGGCGCCCACGGAAGCGCCCCACACTGGGGAAAATAGCCCCAAGCAGGCCCCTTACACCATCCGCATCTCCGTGTACGACGACATGCTGTCCACTCCTCGCGTGATCGTGGTCGAACAAAGCGACGTGAGGACCTATCTCGAAGACGTCACCAACACGGTTTATCGCACGATGAAAGAACAGGGTGGAAAACTTTCACTCATGATTATCAGAGAGCTCGTGGAGAACTTCATCCACGCACGGTTCTCGGAGCCGGTGATCTCCATCTTGGACAACGGGAACACCATCCGCTTCGCCGATCAGGGCCCCGGCATCGGAGATAAGGAGCGCGCATTCGAATTCGGCGTCACGAGCGCCGACCGGGAGAAGAAGCGATATATCCGAGGCACGGGCGCGGGCCTGCCCATGGTGCAGCAGTACGTCGAGAATGCAGGCGGGGCGATCGCCGTGGAAGACAACCTCGGCGCGGGCACGGTGGTGACCGTGAGCGTCGACCCCAAGCGATCGGCCGAGCTCGAAAAAGCCGTTTCACGTGGAGCGGCCGTGCGCAGTGGCTGCGCGCACGCGCCAGAACCCGCTGCGGCACCGGTTCAAAATCAAGCGGACCCATGGAGCCCGGGGGCACACCAAGCCGGTGCCTATCCCGGTCAGGCCGGCTATCCCCAGCAGCAGCCCTATGGCGCCAGCCCGTATCCCTCGCAGCCGCCCTACGGCATGATGCCCGGCCTGATGCAAGGGGCCGCGCAGGATGACGGTCCTTATGGATCGCAGCCCCAAAGTGCGATGGGGCAGGCGCCGCGGAACCACGCATTGGAAAACCAACAAACCGAAGTACGGGCGCCATACCCCCCGCAAGCCCAACCCGGCCTCGGCTATCCCGGTGCGATGCCGGGTTACGGTCAGATGCCCGGAGCGCCCGACGCGCTCCCACAGCAACCGGCCTACTACCCCGGCTTCCAGCAGGGATACCCCATGCAAAGTTACCCCCAGCAGCAGGGCTTCCCCCCTTCGGTGCTCCCGCAGACGGGTGTGACACGCCAGGGATACGCACAGGCATACGCACCGGCGATGCCCGTGCAACCACAGCAAGGGCCGTACGTGAGCGAACGCGGCGCCGCGGCTTTGCTGTTCATCTACCAGAACGGCAAGGGAGGCCCAACCGACCTCACCCGCGCGCTCGGGCGTTCGGACGCCACATGGTCGCGCGAACTCGACGCATTGGCGAGCACGGGGCTTGTGCATAAGCCCCGCCAAAAGTATGTGCTCACCGATATGGGCAGGGCTTGGGTCGAACAGGGTATGGCGGCCCAATGACAACCGGCACGCACCGCAAGATTCAACCACGGGCAACCGTGAAACGAGAGGGAATCGTGAGACATGGATAACGAAGCGCGCATCCTCCTGGACGACGTCATAGCGTTTTGCCGCCGCGATGGCCGCGAAACGCGCCTCATCAACATGCTCGAGCAGTGCGGGGCCGCTGGGTTTGACGATGAATCCCTGACCATCCAGGTCCCCAGCCGCTTTGCCTACAACTACCTCGTCAAGCAGCGCGAGCTGATTGAGCGCTACCTCGAGGAGATCTCGTTCATGCCCATGGCCCTCAACGTGGTGATGGCCGAGGGGGGCGGGGCGAACAAGACGCAGTCGCCCGTTGCGACATCGGCCGGCGTTGCCGCGCAGGCCCCCACGGCGATGCCGGCTTCCGCAGGACCGACAGATGGCATGATCTCGGTCGCCCGAGCGGTCACGCCGACGACGCATTCGGATGAGGCCCAACCGCAGAGAATGGCGGAAATCCCCGGAGATTTCATCGAGGCCCCCATGAACCCGACCGCATCTGCCGAGCGCAGCGCGACGGGCGGCGCCGGGACCGTTGAGTCCGCCAAGTTCGAGCCCAACTCCAAATCCGGCGTCACGGTGCGCAATACCGTCTCACCCGAAGCCTTCCGCAAGATGATGGACGAGATGCGCAGCCAAGACCCCACCGGCAAGCGCCAAAACGCCGCGGCGCCGCAGCAGATGGCACCAGCCCATGCGCAGGGCGCAGCGGCTGGTGGCTCAGTCCCGGAACCCGAGGCTGCAGCCCTGGACATCAACGCCAAATACACGTTCGCGAGCTTTGTGGCGGGCGACGAGAACCGCCATGCCTTTAACAGTGCCATGAGATTTGCCGCCTACGCCGAGGAACCGCAGCAGTGCCCGAGCCTGTTCATTTACGGCAACTCGGGCTTGGGCAAGACTCACCTGCTCTTCGCCATCCGCAACTACCTCGCCAAGGAAAAGCCCTACATCCGCGTGAAATACGCCAATTCTCAGGCTTACCTCGATGATTACATGAACGAACTCGGATCCCAGCGAGGACCCGGCAACCTCATCATGCGCGAATACCGCGATGCTGACATCCTCATCATCGACGATGTGCAAAACATCGTGGGCAAGCAGGCGTCGGTTGAATTCTTCTTCCAGCTCGTTGACAGCTTCATCCGCGAGGGCAAGAAAATCGCACTGGCCTCCGACCGCGCACCCAAAGACCTCGCCATGGATGAGCGCCTCACCAGCCGCTTCAGCAGCGGCATGCTCTGCCTGGTGTCCGAACCGGGCTTTGAAATGAAATACGTCATCCTCAAGCGCTATTACGAGAGCATCATCCAACAGAATGAGGACCTCTCCTCGATGAACGTCGACACCTCCCTGCTCCAAGCCCTGCCTTCCTCCGAGGGCAAGCTCACCGACGAGCATCTGCGTCATATGGCCGAGATATCGGGCAATAACATCCGCTCGCTCGAGAGCTTCTGCGAACGATGCGCGAACCTCTCCTCCGAGCGAGAGGGTGCCGGCGCGGAGCTGACCGCCGAGGACATCGACCGCGTGGCCAAGATATATTTCAACACCGCCCACAAGATCATCCACGTCGATACCGTACAGCGCGTGGTGGAGGAGTTTTACCATGTGAGCCACGAGGAGCTCGTGGGCAAGCGGCGCACGGCAAACATCGCCTTCGCGCGCCACGTGGCGGTCTACCTCGCCAACAACCTCTGCGAAATGACCACCCCGGCCATCGGGGCGGAGTTCGGCGGGCGTGACCACTCCACGGTTCTCAACTCCCTCAAGGTGGTTGAGAATAAGATGCGCGAGGATCGCCGCATCGTGGAGGACATCCAGAACCTCAAGAACACCATCCTGTTAAAGTCGTGAAAACATGGGTGAAGCCTGTGGAAAACCTGAGTGGAAAACTCGAAAGTCGGTGGAGGGAAAATAGGTTGATATCTCACAGGGGAAAACAAGCGTGTTGTCTACAATGGATTGTTGAAAGAAAAACAGCCCAACATCTGGGCAAACAAGAGTAATCAACATCATCCACTGCGTTATTACTGTTATTACCTATATATATTTAAGAGAGGAATAATAAAAGATGAAGTTCACGGTCAGCCAGTCGGCCCTTTCCGATGCCATCGCAGTCGTGATGAAGGGCATCGCCCCCTCGTCGACGCTTCCCATCCTCTCGGGCGTGCTCGTTCGCGCCGCCGACGGGGTCCTCGAGTTCCAGACTTCCAATTACACCATCTCGATCCGTCACCGCATCGCCGCCCGCGTGGATGAGGAGGGCCAGGTCGTCATTCCCTGCAAGATGCTCTCCAACATCGTCAAGACCCTGCCCGATGCCCCGGTGTCATTCGAGCTCGCCGAGCGCCAGGTGACGATCACCTGCGAGCGTTCCACGTTCCGCCTGAATACGCTCGACGCCGGTGATTTCCCCGAGTTCCCCACGTTTGCGCTCGAGCGCTCCGTAGAGCTGCCTGCCAACATCCTGAGTGAGATGGTCGGCCGCGTGTGGCGCGTCACCTCGACGGACAAGAACCGCCCGGTGCTCAACGGCGTGTACATGACCGTCGAGAACAACACGATCCGTCTCGTGGCCACCGACTCCTATCGCCTCGCCGTGTGCGACACCCAGGTCGAGACCTCTTCGCTCGAAGGAAGCTTCGAGCTGAACGTCCCGGCCGACGCATTCAACGATGCTCTCGCCATCACCGGCGGCCAGGGCTCCATCCTTATCGGCTCCACGGATACGCAGGTCGTCTTCGTGGCCGGCAACACCACCTACGTCGCCCGTCGCATCGAGGGCATCTACCCAAATTACAAGGCGCTCCTGCCCGCCTCCTGCGCCACCACGGTCAAGATCGATGTGGCCGCGCTTACCTCCGCGCTCAAGCGCGTATCCACGGTCGCCCAGGCCAACTCGGCTGTGAAGTTCGACATCTCCGTCGAGACCGGTCAGATGATGCTCTCGGCCATCTCCAACGATCAAGACGCCGCCACGGCCACCGTCGAGGTCGAGGCCGATGGCGCCAGCGGAGTCATCGCATTCAACTATCACTACATCTTCGGTTGCCTGAACGTGCTTTCCCGCGAGAAGGAAATCACGCTCGAGCTGCAGAGCTATAACCAGGCGGGTGTGTTCAAGTCCTACGATAAGATCAACTACCTCTACCTGGTCATGCCGGTCCGCATCTAATGCAGGGGCAACTTGCCGCCACAAGACTCGAGGTCACGGGGTACCGCAGCTTCGACGAGCTCGCCGTCGACCTCGACCCGGGCATCACGGTGCTCGTGGGTCGAAATGCCGTGGGCAAGACGAACATCGTCGAGGCGCTTCAGCTGCTGACGGCCGGGTCCTCGTTCAGAAAGCCCACGGCCTCTGAGTTGTTGCGCGAGGGCGCGTCTGTGGGTCGCGCCCGCCTCACGCTCGAGGGCGAGGGCCGATTGATCGAGATGGGGATGGAGCTGCGCGACGGTAAGCGGTCATTCACGCGAAACGGGAAAAAGACCCGCGCCGCGGGTGTTCGCGGAGTCCTGCCGAGCGTGCTGTTCTGCCCCGATCACCTCGACATGGTCAAGCGGTCCGCCTCGCGCCGGCGCGAGGCCCTCGATTCTTTTGGCGTTCAACTGAACGAGAACTACGCCAAATTGCTGTCGACGTACGAGCGCACGGTCGAGCAGCGCAACAACCTGCTGCGCGACGGCTACGCCCCCGAGTTGCTCGAGGTGTGGGATGAATCGCTCGCCATGACCGGCGCCCAGCTGTTGCTGCACCGCACGGCCCTGCTCGACCGCATCCGCGGGCACTTCATCGAGGTCTATCGCGCCATCGCGCCGCACGAGGAGCCCGACGTCCGGTATCTGCCGAGCTTCGGTGAACTTGCCGACGGTCGCGAGGCGATCGCAGCCCAGTTCCGGGACGCGCTTGCTCAGCGTCGCGAGGACGAGCTGCGCCGCGGTTGCACGCTCGTGGGTCCGCATCGCGATGAGGTGCTGTTCACCATCGACGGGCGCTCTGCCCGCGACTTTGGCAGCCAGGGGCAGCAGCGCTCAATCGTGCTTGCGTGGAAGATCGCAGAGGTCCAGGTGACGCGCGACATCCTCGGCAGATACCCGCTGCTACTGCTCGACGATGTCATGAGCGAGCTCGACGCCACGCGACGCGATGCCATCGTGGGCTTCATCGCGGGTGAGATACAGACGGTGATCACCACCACGAACCTCGGCTATTTCGCCGACGACACGCTGCGCCGCGCTCGGGTGATTCGCATCGGGGCCGAGTAATCCGGATGTGCGATCGTGCAATTGGGGACGGGTACGAATTGCACGTTGATGTGCAATTCGTACCCGTCCCCAATTGCACTTCCACGCCTGAGGGAAGAGAGGAACCGACATGGGCAAAGTTACGGAGAAGGGACGCCTCAAGGCGACGGCCGGACTCGGGGAATTCATCAGTTCCGAGCGGATGCGCTTGTTCGACGGCGCCACCCCCGAACGCCAGGCTCAGTTTCGCAAAGCTGAGCGCCGCCATGTCATCTTTCAGGCGTGGAACAAGGTGTGCGGCGGCACGCGAGAGGGCAAGCACGTCACGGGTCTGCACTACGTAGCCGAGCGAGACGAGCTCATCGTCTACACCGACGGCGCCTCCTGGACCCAGGAGCTCACCATGATGAGAGAGATCATCCGCGCCCGGATGGACGCCTGCGGTGGCGCCGTGGGCAACATCGTGGTCAAGACCACGCGCCCGGGCTTCGCCAAGGGGCCTCGGGGGTAGCGCCCGCCCCCAAATCCCCGTAAATAGCATCTCAGGGGCTTGTAGAAGTATTCGGTACCTCGGTCCTCGCGCATTTTTTACCATGCTCCCATGCGATAGACTGTAAAGGTTAGCCATACTTCGCAATAAAAAGGGAGAACTACGTGGCGAATAAGAACGAATACGGTGGAAGCGAGATCAGGGTCCTCGAGGGCCTTGAGGCCGTTCGCGTCCGCCCCGGCATGTACATCGGTTCCACGAGCTCGACCGGTCTTCATCACCTGGTGTGGGAGATCGTCGACAACTCCGTCGACGAGGCCATGGCCGGCTTCTGCTCCAAGATCGAGGTCACGGTCCATCCCGATAACTCGATCACCGTCGTGGACAACGGCCGCGGCATCCCGGTGGACAAGCATCCCGTCAAAAAGATCCCCACGCTCGAGGTCGTCATGACGATCCTCCACGCCGGCGGCAAGTTCGACAACTCGGCCTACAAGGTCTCCGGCGGCTTGCATGGCGTGGGCGTTTCCGTCGTCAACGCACTCTCCAAGAAGTTGAACGTCCAAGTCCGCCGTGACGGCAAGGTCTACGAGATGGAGTTCTCCCGCGGCAAGACCACCCAGAAGATGAGGGAGATCGGAACCTCCAAGTCGACGGGCACCACCGTCACCTTCTGGCCGGATGAGGAGATATTCGAGACCACCGTCTACGATTTCGACACCCTGCACGACCGTCTGCAGCAGACGGCGTTCCTGAACAAGAACCTCAAGATCGTCCTACGCGACGAACGCGAGCTCGCCCCGCGCGTCGAGGAGTTCTGCTATGCCGGCGGCATCATCGACTTCGTGAAATTCCTAAACGAGGGCAAGACCGTGCCCGACGGCCTCAAGCGCCCGATCTACCTGTCCGGCGCGTCCGAGGAGGGCGCTCCGGTTGAGAAGACCGGCGAAGTCGAGGTGGCCATCCAATGGAACACCTCCTACTCCGAGAACGTGGTCTCCTTTGCCAACGACATCCGCACTATCGAGGGCGGCATGCACATGGAGGGTTTCCGCACGGCCCTCACCAGCGTGATCAATGATTACGCACGTAAGAACAACATCCTGAAGGAGAAAGACGGCAACCTCACGGGCGATGATATCCGCGAGGGCCTCACCGCCGTCGTGTCCGTCAAGCTCGCCGACCCGCAGTTCGAGGGTCAGACCAAGGCCAAGCTCGGCAGCTCCTTCATGCGCACCCTCACCCGCAAGGTGGTTTCCGAGGGTCTGACCGACTATCTCGAGGAGCATCCTAAACAGGCGCGCGAGATCATCAAGAAAGCCCAGCAGGCGAGCAAGGCCCGCAACGCCGCCCGCAAGGCGCGTGAGGCGACCCGCCGCAAATCGCTGTTGGAAACCGCGAGCCTGCCCGGCAAGCTCGCCGACTGCTCGGTGCGCGACGCCGAGATGACCGAGCTCTTCATCGTAGAGGGCGACTCGGCAGGCGGTTCGGCCAAGGACGGCCGTCGCCGAGACATCCAGGCGATCTTGCCCCTGCGCGGCAAGATCTTGAACGTCGAGCGCGTGGGCGACCATCGCGCCTTCTCCTCCGAGACCATCCAGTCCCTCATCACCGCCATCGGCTGCGGCGTGACGACCGGCAATGGCGACGGTGGAGACTTCGACATCACCAAGGCCCGCTACCACAAGATCATCATCATGACGGACGCCGACGTCGACGGCGCGCACATCCGCATCCTGCTGCTGACCTTCTTCTACAAGTACATGCGCCCGCTCATCGACGCCGGCTATGTGTACGTGGCCTGCCCGCCGATTTTCGGCATCAAGGTGCGCAACAAGATCCACTACGTCTACCCCAACGGCCGTCAGTCGGAGGACGAGATCCTGCGCGACTCCATCGCCTCGCTCGGCCTCAACCCCGACGAGCCCGAGGACGAGCAGTCCAACGGCAAGGTCACCAAGAAGCGCAAGGGCTACACCGTCCAGCGCTACAAGGGCCTGGGCGAGATGGACCCCAAGCAGCTGGCCAGCACCACCATGGATCCCAAGACCCGCATCCTGCAGCGCGTGACCATCGAGGACGCCGTCGTGGCCGACCGCGCCGTCCGCGAGCTCATGGGCTCCGAGGTCGGGTATCGCCGCGAGTACATCGAGAAGCACGCGCACGACGCTCGCTTCCTGGACGCCTAAGGAGAACACGTGGCTGACGATATGAATAACGACGAGCTCGAGCAGGACGGCGCATCCGAGGGCATGCCCGAGGACCTCAAGCGCCTGCTCGCCCGCGCCAACGAGGACGATGCCTCCGGCTACGACCCGGACGCCGAGACCGACGATGATGAGGATGACGACGAGGAGCTCGAGGAGAGCTTCGGCGCCAATGACCGCGGCGAGGATGCCGGCACGGATGTGAACGGCGGATCTTTGCAGATCAGCGAGTTCGGCAAGGAAATGAAGCAGTCCTTCATCGAGTACTCGATGTCGGTCATCACCGCCCGCGCCCTGCCGGATGTCCGCGACGGTCTCAAGCCGGTCCATCGCCGTATCCTGTACGCAATGAACGAGAGCGGCATCTTCCCCAACCGCCCGCACAAGAAGTCCGCTTGGACGGTCGGCGAAGTCATTGGCAAGTACCATCCCCACGGCGACTCCGCGGTCTACGACACCATGGTCCGCCTCGCCCAGTGGTTCTCCATGCGCACCCCGCTCATCGACGGTCACGGCAACTTCGGAAATATCGACGGCGACGGCGCCGCGGCCATGCGTTACACCGAGTCCCGTCTGGCCAAGCCCGCCATGGAGCTCCTGCGCGACCTGCAGAAGGACACCGTCGACTGGCAGCCCAACTACGACGAGTCCCTCGCCGAGCCCACGGCCCTGCCTGCACGCTTCCCCAACCTGTTGGTGAACGGCTCCCAGGGTATCGCGGTCGGCATGGCCACCAACATCGCCCCGCATAACATGGGCGAGGCCGTCGAGGCCACCTGCTACCTCATCGATCGCCCCGATGCGACGGTCGATGAGCTCATGCAGATCATGCCCGGCCCCGACTTCCCCACAGGCGCCCTCATCATGGGCACCGACGGCATCCGCCAGTCCTACGAGACCGGCCGCGGTTCCATCACCGTGCGCGCCAAGGCGCATGTCGAGTCCACCAAGACGGGTCGCAATCGCCTGGTGTTCACCGAGATCCCGTACATGGTGAACAAGGGCACCCTGCAGGAGAAGATTGCCGGCCTCGTGAACGATAAGCGCATCGAGGGCATTTCCGACATGCGCGATGAATCCACCCAGAAGGGCCTGCGCCTCGTCATCGAGCTCAAGAAGGGCGTCATCCCCCAGGTCGTCCTCAACAACCTGTATAAGTACACCTCCCTGCAGACCACCTTCGGCGCGAACAACCTCGCCCTGGTCAACGGCATCCCCAAGCGTTTGTCCCTGCGCGAGATGCTGCAGTATTACATCGACCACCAGGTCGATGTGGTGACCCGCCGCACCCGCTTCGACCTCAAGAAGGCCCAGGCCCGCGCGCACATCCTCGAGGGCTACCTCATCGCCCTCGACCACATCGACGAGGTCATTTCCATCATCCGCTCCTCGCAGACGGACGCCGAGGCCAGCGGACGCCTCATCGAGCGCTTCGGGTTCAGCCCCGAGCAGACCACGGCCATCCTCGAGATGAAGCTCCGCCGCCTCACCGGCTTGGAGCGGGACAAGATCGAGGAAGAGCTCGAGGGCCTGCGTCGCGCCATCGCCTACTACGAGGACCTGCTCGCGCATGAGGACAAGATCCTCGGGGTGATCAAGGAAGAGATGCGCGAGATTGCCCGCAAGTTCGGCGACAAGCGCCGCACCGAGATCACCCACGCCGAGAAGGACCTCGACGTCGAGGACCTCATCGCAGACGAGGACATGGTCGTCACCATCACCCACACCGGTTACGTGAAACGCATCCCGGTGGCCGCCTATCGCGCTCAGAAGCGCGGCGGCAAGGGCGTTTCCGGCGTGAACCTCAAGGAAGACGACGTCATCGACGAGATGTTCATCGCCAGTACCCATGAGTACGTGCTGTTCTTCTCCACCAAGGGCAAGGTGTACCGCCTCAAGGTGCACGAACTGCCCGTGGGCACGCGCCAGGCGCGCGGCACCGCGATCGTGAACCTGCTGCCGTTCGAGGACGGCGAGAAGATCGCGTCCGTGATTTCTTGCCGCGAGTTCCCCGAAGACGAGTACCTTATGTTCGCCACCGCCAGCGGCATGGTCAAGAAGACGGCCATGGCCGCCTACGATCGTTCCCGCCGCGACGGCATCATCGCCATCAACATCAAGAGCGGCGATCGCCTGCTCGACGTGCGCCGCGTGAAGCCGGGCGACAAGATCATCATGGCCACGACCGCCGGTAAGGCCATCATGTTCTCAGAGGACCAGGTCCGCGCCACCGGTCGCGATACGAGCGGTGTTCGCGGCATCACCATGAAGGGCGATGCCGAGGTCCTGGGCATGGAGATCACCAATGGCCGGGGCGAGCTGTTCGTGGTGACCGAGCGCGGCTACGGCAAGCGCACCCCGGTCGCCGACTACCCGGAGCAGAACCGCGGCGGTCAGGGCGTGTACACGATCCAGATGACCGAGCGCAAGGGCGCCCTCGCCGCCATGAAGGTGGTGGGCCCGCAGCATGAGCTGTTCATCATCACCGAAGGGGCCACGGTCATCCGCGTGAAGACCACCGAGATCTCCCAGACCGGCCGCGCCACCCAGGGTGTGAAGATGATGAGCGTGGGCGACAACGATCGCGTCACCGCCGTGGCGCGCATGACGAGCGCCAAGAAGAAGGCCAAGGCCCCGGCCGTTGCCGAGGGTCAGGAGTCGCTCGATCTTCTGGCCGCGGGCGCCATGGAGGCCCCCGCCGACGAGGACCATGTGGACATCGGCTCCGGTGACGAGGCGCTGGAGGACCTGCTCGAAGAGTAAACGGTTTTTGCGAGATGAAGTTCTCGCGCAGCGGGCCTCCTGTCCGTGCGTCGCGAGTTGAAACTCAAGGGCCATTTGCTGGCAAGGCGGCTTCGATCCAACGGTCGAAGCCGCTCTTTTGTATCGGGGTGCAGTGTCACCGTGCGGGTATAAGGGCGGGGACCCGCCCGCATAGCGCGGTTCGGTGTGTTTGTGAGAGGGTGCGATGATGCGCGATGGGCAACGAGACAACTTGGCCGAGCGGTGCCCTGCGGGTGCCTTTCGCGTAGGCTCCCCCTCACTTGAGGAGCGGATCCGCCTGCTTGCCGGTGCATCGCACTGGAAAACGCATGCCCTTCCAGATACGGGCATCCCCAGCCTGTTTCTCTCAGACGGTCCTCATGGTCTGCGCAAGCAGGAGGGCATGGAAGATTGCATGGGCATCGCGGAAAGTCGACCGGCAACATGTTTTCCCACCGCCTCCGCGCTCGCGTGCTCTTTCGATCCAGGGCTGATCGAGCGGGTCGGCGCCGCGATCGGTGAGGAGGCCCGTCGGCAGGGCGTCGACGTGGTGCTGGGTCCGGGGGTGAACATCAAGCGCCATCCGTTGTGCGGTCGCAACTTCGAGTACTTCAGCGAGGACCCGGTTGTTTCGGGCGAACTCGGTGCCGCCATGGTGCGAGGCATCCAAAGCCGCGGTGTCGGCGCGTGTCTCAAACATTTTGCCGCCAACAGTCAAGAGCACGCGCGCATGGTGTCGGACTCCGTGGTCGACGAGCGCACGCTGCGTGAGCTGTACCTCGCGCCGTTCGAGCATGTGGTCCGGAACGCCCGCCCGTTGAGCGTGATGACGGCGTACAACAAGTTGAATGGCGTTTACTGCTCTGAACATGAATGGTTGTTGCGCGAGGTGCTCCGTGGCGAGTGGGGCTTCGATGGCGCGGTCGTCAGTGACTGGGGTGCCATGAGCTCAAGCGTGGCGTCGGTTCGCGCCGGTCTCGATCTGTGCATGCCCGGTCCGCGCCCAGATCACGCCCGAGCGCTCCTTGCGGCGGTTCGGTCGGGAGATTTGGGAGAAGATCGCGTAATGGAGGTGGTTTCTCGTATTGAACGCCTCGCGGGCCGAGTAAGGATGGGTCGCCCACCGACGGCCGCCCCGTCCGCGCCCGGGGACTCCGCACCCGTCTCTCCCGCGGATAGTTGCAGGCCGCCTGTTTCGGACGAGGAGTTTTACCGCTCGCATGCGGACTTGGCTCGTGAGGCGGCGGCGCAAAGCGCCGTCCTCCTCAAAAACGACGGTGTGCTCCCCCTGAATCCGGATGCTAAGGTGGCGGTAATCGGTGCGTTCGCCCGGATACCGAGGTATCAGGGTTCCGGTTCGTCGCGCATCAACCCGAAGATCATCGACAACATCTGGTATCGCCTCGAGCAGCGTGGTGTGGCCGCTGCGTATGCGGACGGCTACGACCCCATGACGGGTGATGCCGATGAGAGCCAGCTGCTCGAAGCCGAGACGCTCGCTGCACAATCGGATGTTGCGGTGGTGGTCGCGGGGCTTCCGGCTCGATACGAGTCCGAGGGGTTCGATCGCAAGCTCATGGTCATGCCCCGCGGCATGCGCGAGCTCATCGATCGCGTGTGCGCCGCCAACATGCGTACAGTGGTGGTCTTGCAAGGTGGTTCGCCCATGGAGATGCCTTGGCGCGATAAGCCCGCCGCGATCTTGCTCATGTATCTTGCGGGGTGTCAGGGCGGTGGCGCTGCCGTCGACGTGCTGGTGGGAGACGTGGTCCCCAGTGGCAAGCTCGCGGAAACCTGGCCCGTTGAGTTGAGTCAGACCGCCCTCGGCGCGACGTATCCCGACATGGACAACGAGGTGCTCTATCGCGAAGGGCCGTTCGTGGGGTATCGCTATTACGATGCGGTGGGCGCCGAGCCAGCGTTTCCGTTCGGTCACGGTGAGTCATACACCGAGTTCACGTA
>JAHHSP010000021.1 GCA_020025115.1 Collinsella sp.
GCCGCGAAAGGTGGGCCCCTCGTTTTCCGTAGGGGCCCGCTCTGACATCATGGCGTCCGCTCACTCCAAAGCGTCCGCGTCGATCAAAGCGAGGCTGCTCGATCCCTACGCCGGCATTACCCGGATCAGGTTGCGGGTCGAAGCGGTGCGAGCGCGAAAACGCCCGCGGGGCTTCCTCTCAGCCGGCCTCCGCCAGCTCCCCGATACGTCATTCAGTATACGACAACAAAAACACACGCAAGGCTGTCAGCGAAAAGCATTGCGGTGGATAACGATGCCCACGGCAATCGTCGCAGCCATAAGCACGCAAAGAACTGCAAGATACAGCATGAGGCCTTTGGTCGCCGCGGTGTTCTCCAACACGACGATGGACGCATTCAGCAGCATCGCGGCCCCCTTTCGCCGAACCGGATTAGCGCGAACGGCCGCGCAGGGAGTCGCCACCGGCGCGAGCCAATTCTGCAGCGTAAATATACCGTTTGCACGTCAGAGCCAGGTAAACGCCGGGTCAAGATGAAATAAACGCCGCCCGCAAAGCGGACGGCGCCATATTTCGCATGTTGAAATTGCGCCTGATTCTCAATTATGTCCTCAATTTGGGGACAGCCCCAAACTTAAAGTGGAACGTAGCGCACGGGAAAGCGAGCTACTCCAGTCGCAGTCCGACCTCTTTCAGCTGCGCCAAACTCACCTCGGACGGGGCGGCGGACATGAGATCGGAGCCGGAGCTCGTCTTGGGGAACGCCATGACGTCGCGAATGGAGTCGGTACCGGCGAGCAGCATGCACACACGGTCGAGGCCGAGCGCAAAGCCGCCCATGGGCGGGGCGCCAAACTCGAGGGCCTCCATGAGGAAGCCGAACTGGGCGCGGGCGCGCTCCTCGGAAAAGCCCATGAACTCGAGCATCTTGAGCTGCAGCTCGGCATCGTGGATGCGCATGCCGCCACCGCCGGCCTCGAAGCCGTCCATGACGAAATCGTAGGTGCAGGAGCCCATCTTGAGCGGGTCCTCATCGAGCAGATGCAGCTCGTCAAGGTGCGGCAGGGTGAAGGGCTGGTGTTCGGCCTCGTAGCGCTGACCCTCCTCGTCCCAGTGGAACAGCGGGAAGTTCACGACCCAGAGGAACTCGTGGCCCTCACGCGGAATGTTGAGCGCATCGGCCATGTGCGAACGCATACCGCCGAGGATGCCGTTGGCCTCCTGGCGGGGACCGGCGGCGAACATGACGAGGTCGCCAGGCTCGACGTCCATGCGCTCACGCAGCTGAGCCATCTCCCCGTCGGTGAAGAACTTCACGATCGGGCTGTTCACCGACCCGTCCTCGCGGAAGGCGATCCAGGCGAGTCCCTTGGCGCCAAAGGTCGCGGCGACCTTGGCGAGCTTATCGATCTGTGCGCGGGGCCAGGAGCCGGCGCCCTTGGCGTTGATGGCCTTGACCACATGGCCCTCGGTGGTCGCGGCGGAGGCGAACACCTTGAATGCGGACTCGGCGAAGATGTCGGTCAGATCGACGAGCTCCATGCCGTAACGGGTGTCGGGCTTGTCGGACCCATAGGTATCCATGGCGTCCCAGTAGGACAGGCGGCGCAGCGGCGTGGGCATCTCCACGCCCACGCGGGCGAAGGCATCGGACAGCACATCCTCGAGCTGGGCCATGACGTCGTCCTGTTCGACGAAGCTCATCTCGATGTCGACCTGGGTAAACTCGGGCTGGCGGTCGGCTCGCAGGTCCTCGTCGCGGAAGCACTTGGCAACCTGATAGTAACGCTCGACGCCGCCGACCATCAGAAGCTGCTTGAGCAGCTGCGGGGACTGCGGCAGGGCATAGAAGCTGCCGGGCTGCAGACGGCTCGGCACCACGAAGTCGCGTGCGCCCTCGGGCGTGGACTTGAACAGGGCCGGCGTATCGACCTCGGTAAATGCGCGGTCGTGCAGGGCGGAGCGAATGGCGAAGGTGAAATCGGAACGCAGGCGCAGGCGCGCGGCCATCTCGGGACGACGCAGGTCCAGGTAACGGTAGCGCAGGCGCGTGTCCTCGGCGGTCTCGATACCGTCCTCGATTTGGAACGGCGGGGTCTTGGAACGGTTGAGCACGGTGGCGTGGTCGATGAGGACCTCGATCTCGCCGGTAGCGAGCCTGGGATTCACCGCATCCTCACCACGGTAGCGCACGACGCCGTGTACGCAGATGGGCCACTCGGGACGCATGGTCTCGGCGATCTTGAAGGCATCGCCATCGGAGTGCTCCGGGTCGAAGTTGATCTGCGTGATGCCCTCGCGGTCGCGCAGGTCGCAGAAGATCAGGCCGCCATGATCGCGGCGACGGCTCACCCATCCGGTGAGGGTGACCTCCTCGCCGATATTGGCGGCGCGAAGCTCGCCGCAGGTGCGGGTGTGCATGCAATGCATGTTGGCTGGGTTGGTGGCGGGTGTCTCGGCCATAAGCCCTCCTCGTGATCTGTGCCGCCCCGTGCCGTAAGCAGGCGGCTGGTGTACAGATTGCCGGGGCGCGTAGACAGCGCGGCTCGGCGTATCGCAACATGACGGCGGGTTAGGCTCGGACGCCCACCCGCGCCTCTAGAAGCCGCCGACGGGGTGAGCCCCGCCGTATGCGGCCTTTGCGTGCGACAGCTCACTAGGATAGCGGAAAGCCAGGCACTTTATCACAGAAGAGTGCCTGGCTCACGTTGTCTTAACAGGTTCGCAACTCAAATTCGACGGCGGCCTGCCCATGACCGATGCGGAACCGCCCGTCGAAACTCTGCGATTTACCCCGTGTTCTGCAGACCGGCGGAGACGCCGGTGACGGTCTCCAGCACCAAGCTCATGAACTCGGCCTTGGCCTCCTCGGACAGCTCGTCTTGATTGGCGCGGACCTCGCGCAGCGCGCGGACCTGTGCGAGCGACAACGCATCCACGAACGGGCTGCGCACTCGCACGGCCTGACCGAGCACGCGTCGATGCTCGAGCGGCCACGTGTCACCCACGATGCGCAGCACCCAGGAACGCGTGAGCATCATCTCGTCAAAAACCTTATCGGCCAGATCGACGCGATCGCCGAGCGCAAGGTACATCTTGGCGATACGGTTGTCCGTCTTGGCAATGGACATCTCGATGTTATCGATGAACGTGTTGAACAGCGGCCACTCATGGTAGGCGCGCTGCAAAAGCTCCAGGTCGCCCAGCTTCTCACAGGCGGTACCCAGGCCGTACCAAGCGGCCAAGTTGATGCGGGCCTGGCTCCACGAGAACACCCATGGGATCGTGCGCAGGTCGTCGAGGGACTTGGCGCCCAAACCGCGCTTGGCCGGACGGCTGCCGATGGGCAACAGGCCGACCTCGGTGAGCGGCGTCACGCAGGAGAACCACGGCGTGAACTCCTCGGTGTTCAACAGGTCGAGGTAGCGCTCATGGCTGGCCTCGTTCAGCGTGGCGGCCATCTCGGCATAACGCGCGGTCATCTCGGTGTTCGTGCGCTCCACGGAAGGCGCGGAGTTGAGCAGGGTCGCCGCGGCCACGGACTCCACGTGGCGCTGGGCCAGCGCCGGGTTGCCGTACCGGGCGAAGATGACCTCGCCCTGCTCCGTGACCTTGAAGAAGCAGTTGACCGAGCCGGCGGGCTGGGCGAGCACCGCGCGGTTGGCGGGGCCGCCGCCGCGGCCGACGGCGCCACCGCGGCCGTGCATGAGCACCAGGTCGATATCGTGCTTCTCGGCCCATGCGACGATACGCTCCTCGGCGGAGTGCAGGGCGAGCGTGGCGGTGGTGGGACCGGCGTCCTTGGAAGAGTCGGAGTACCCGAGCATGACCTCCATGCGACGGCCGGACTCGGCCAGACGCTTTTGCACCGCGGGGATGGAGAGCATCTCCTCGAGTACGTCGACGCAGCCCTCGAGGTCTTCGAGCTGCTCGAACAGCGGGATCACATCGAGGGTCGGGACGTCCTCGGCATGCGCGAACGCCAGGTTCGCGAGCTCGTAGACGTCGGCGACATGGCTCGCGCTCTTGGTGAACGAGATGATGTAGCGGCGGGCCATCTTCTGCCCAAAGCGCTTCTGGATGGACCCGATGGCACGGAACGTGTCGAGCACCTCACGCGTCATGGGGGCGAGCTCACCATGGATGCCGTGCTCGCGAATATCGGCAAGCGCGCGGCTGTGGACCACGGAGTGCTGACGGAACTCCATCTCCACCATGTGGAAGCCAAAGGTCTCGACCTGCCAGATGAGGGTCTGGACCGGCCCGTAAGCGGCACGGCAGGCGCCCGCGGCGGCCAGCGAGCGCTGGACGACGTGCAGGTCATCGAGGAATTCCTCGGCATTGCGGTACATGGTGTCGGCGTTGCGGGCCACCGTTGCGTCCAGGCGCGCGGCCATCACGAGCATCACGGCGCGATGCGGCTCCGAATCGGAGATCTCGCTGGCGCGCTCGGTGAGAACCTCGCTCATCTCAACCTGATGGCTCCATAGATTGAGCAGCTCATCCGAGGGCTGGGTATACGCGGCCTCGAGAGTGAGGTTGCGGCCCACGCGGCGGCACTTGTCCGCGAGCTTGGAGATCATATGGGTGGCGTACTTGGCGGCAACCCGACGGCTCACCTTGGCGGTGACGTTGGGATTGCCGTCCCGGTCGGAGCCGATCCAGCTGCCAGGGTGGAAGAATGCCGGACATACGGGCGGGACCGTACCCGCGACCTCGCCCAGGACCCAGTCGTCGAAGCGACGGTAAATCGCGGGGATGGCATCGAACAGCGTGCTGTCGAAGATGTCGATGATGGTATCGGCCTCCTCGACGGGCGTGGGCTTTTTGAGCGCGATGGGGCTCGTGCGCACGAGGGCGTCGATCTCCTGAAGCATATGGCGCTCGTTCTCCACCAGGTCGGAGCCGCCCATGTAGGGGCGCTCTTCTAGCAGGCGGGCGATACGGCGGATCTTGCCCTCGACCGCCTTGCGGCGTGCCTCGGTGGGATGGGCGGTAAAGACGGGATGGAATTCCAGGCGCGAGAGCAGCTCGGTGGCCTTGGCACCGCCAACCTCCTCGTTGAGCCGATGGAACGCCACGGTGAGGGCATTCGCGGGATCGACCTCGTCCTCGGTGGAGACGTTGCGCTCGCGCTCACGCAGCTGGGCCACGCGATAGTTCTCCTCGGACAGGTTGGCGAGGTGGAAAAATGCGGTGAACGCGCGAACGATGACCTGGGCCTGGTCCATGGGCAGGGCGTCGATGAGGGCCACGGCGTCGCGGAAGGCGCACGCAGAGGGCGTGTCGCTCACGGGCATGCCCTGGGCATCCACGGCCTCGCCATCGGCCTCGGCGCCGGGGTCTCCGGCATTGGCGCGGATCACGCTCATCATGAGCTCATCGAAGATGTCGAGCACCTTCACGTCGTACTCGCGCAAGACGCGGCGTTCGAGGCGCAAGAACAGCGCCAGGTTGTCACGGAGCTCGGCGGGGATGTCGATATCGGACAGGACCTCGACGACCGCCGCCAGGTCGGTCAGGTCGATGCGGTGGGTGCCGGACATCACGTCGGCGACCGTGTCACCGGTGATGAAATCTCCGAGCCGCTGCTCTGCAGGCGTATTCTCTGCCACGCTACCTCCTTATATGCAGGCACGGATGCTCCAGGGGACTCCGTGCGACCGCACTATTATAGGCGGGCCATGCGACGCCTACCAACTACTTTAGTCTGATAGAGTGCCTCTCCCGCTTTTCAACAAATACTCGGCGATCGGCAAGCGCGTCCCGCCGGACGGACGCGCCCGCGCCCGCGCCTAAAAACGGCGGGGCCGCTCGCCCCGCCGCAACCGCGCAATTCGACCTCCGCGCTACAGCCCCGCAACGATCTGCGCGGCATCGGAGCGCTCGATCAGGCGCTCCTCGTGCGTGGTCATGTTACGCAGCTTGACCTTGCCGGAAGCCAGCTCATCGCCGCCGATGATCACGATATGCGAGGCATTGAGCTTGTCGGCGAGCTTGAATTGGGCCTTGAGCGACTTGCCCTGGTAATCGCACTCAGTCCGAACCCCGCGGCTGCGCAGCTCGAGCGCGAGCGAAAATACCTCGCCCCTCAGATCGGCACCGGCGTTGGCGACGAACACACAGCGATCGTCGGGGCAATCCATCTCCTTGCCGAACGCCTCGAGGGCGAGCACGGCGCGTTCGAAACCGACCGCAAAGCCGACGCCCGGCGTGGGCTTGCCACCCTCGAGCTCGACCAAGCCATCGTAACGGCCGCCGCCGCCGATGGAGCCAACGCCCGCGCCGGGGGCTTCGACCTCAAAGACGGTGCGGGTGTAATAGTCGAGGCCGCGGACGAGCGTGGGGTCCTCGACGTAGGCGATACCCGCCGCATCCAGGTACTGCTTGACCGTGGCATAGTGCTCGCGGCACTCCTCGCACAGGGAGTCCGGCATCAGCGGGGCGCCCTGCATGATCTCGTGACAATGCGGGTTCTTGCAATCGAAGGCGCGCAGCGGGTTGAGCTCCGCGCGCTCACGGCACTCGTCGCACATCTCGTCCTCGTGATCGAGGATAAACTGGCGCACCGCCTCGCGATATGCAGGGCGGCACGCCGGGTCGCCCATGGAGTTGATCAGCAGGCGGAGCTGGGACAGATCGAATCCCAAACGCTCGTAAAAGCGCATGAGCATGATGATGCACTCCGCGTCGGCGGACGCGTCGGGCGCGCCCAGCCATTCGATGCCGACCTGGTGGAACTGGCGCAGGCGCCCCTTTTGGGGACGTTCACCGCGAAACATCGCCTCGGCGTACCACGCCTTGAACGGAGCAGAGCCCTGCGGCACCAGGTTGTTCTCCACCACCGCTCGAACCACGCCCGCCGTTCCCTCGGGGCGCAAGGCGAGGCGCTGCTTGGCCTTGAGCTTCGCATCGGTGCCCTCCGTGAGGACGCGTTCGAAATTGGCGCCGGAAAAAACGCGGAACATCTCCTTGCGGACCACATCGGTGGACTGGCCGATGCCGTGCACGAACACATCGAGCTGCTCGATTGCCGGGGTCTCGATGGGCTCGAACCCAAACGGCCCGAACACCTCGGCCGCGGCCTCCTGCATCTTCTGCCAAGCGCGCATATCGCGCCCGATGAGGTCCTTGGTACCCTCTGCTCGCTGTGCCTGCATGTGGCCTCTCCTTCGCATATCCCCCGGCGGCTACCGGGCGGTACATCGTCAATCTCTCTATTATAGGGGCAGATAAGGACATGCCCCGGCATTTTCCACGCGTTATACTTCGCTTGGGCAGAGTGCATCGCCGAACCTCGGCGTAACTCACGTGCCACGCTACGCTCGACTCCCGCACATATGAAGGAGCAGGACATGCACCAGTTCCGAAACGACTACTCCGAGGGCGCCGCGCCCGAGGTGCTCGACGCGCTCATCCGCACCAACGGCGAGCAGACGCCCGGATACGGCTCCGACCCGCACTGCGAGCGCGCCGCGAGCCTGATTCGCGCGGCATGCGCCCAACCCGAGGCCTTTGTGCAGCTCATCCCCGGCGGCACCGCGGCAAACGCCGTATGCATCTCCGCCTTCACCGAGGACTTCGAGGGCCCCATCCTCGCCGCCGATGCGCACCCCACCGCGCACGAGACCGGGGCGATTGAGGCCTGCGGGCGGCGCATCCTCGCCACGGACGACACCCTCGGCATCCTCACCCCCGCCGAGGTGGAGCGCGTGTACCGCGGCTCCATCGCGGGAGGGTGCCACTGCACGCGCCCCGCGATGCTCTACTTCTCCAACACGTCTGAATTTGGGCACGTATATACGCGTGCGGAATTCGACGCGCTGTGCGATGTGGCGGAAACGCTCGATTTGGCCGTGTACGTCGACGGTGCGCGCATGGCCAGCGCGCTCGCCTCGCCCGACGGCGACCTCACCCTCGAGCACTTGGCCCAACGCGCGGACGCGTTCACGCTGGGCGGCACCAAGGCCGGCATGCTCTTTGGTGAGGCGCTCGTGGTGAGCCCGCGCTCGAAGCGCGGGCGACGTGCCATCGAGCGCATCCCCTACCTCACCAAGCGCGGCGGCCATATGACCGCCAAGGGACGCCTCATGGGCGTGCAGTACACCGCCGCATTCACGCGCGGCGCGGACGGATCGCTCCCCTATTTTGCCCATGCCGTGCGCGCGAACGAATGCGCCCGCATGCTCGCCCGCGGCCTTGAGGACGCAGGGTTCGAGCCGTACGTGCACACGAACGGGAACCAGCAATTCTTCTGGTTCGACTCCGACGATGCCGTGCGCATCGTCAAGGCGTGCGGTGCCGAGGTCACGCCCGTGCTCGACCCCGCGGGCCGCGATCGCACCCTGCTGCGCTTTGTGACGAGCTGGGCCTGCCTGCCGGAACATGTCGAGGAGCTGTTGGAGTTCATCGCCTCACGGTAAGAGCGCCTGGAAACGACCATGCCGCCCGCGCGCATCGCCGATGTCGCACGTGTCCCCCGCGCCGTCGCCCGTGCCGTCGGGCTCACGCCGCGCAAAAGAAAGGCGCCCGGGAACGGGCGCCTTTTTCCCTTTTATTTCTTGGGGAACCACTTGTGCAGGAAACTGAAGTGGGTCTCGGACAATACGATCGACAGGAAGATCAACGCGAAACCGAAGAGCAACTTGCCGGTGAGCACCTCGCCCGCCATGAGAACGGAGAACAGAACGCCCGAGGGACTCTCGAGCGAGAGCAGCAGCGAGCCGGTCGCCGGCGGAACGTGGGAAAGTGCCTGGTTTTGCAAAAGCAGGCCGATGGTGGTGCACACCACGGCGAGGAACACGAGCTGGCCGATGATCTC
This sequence comes from Collinsella sp., assembly GCA_020025115.1. Classification (GTDB taxonomy): domain Bacteria; phylum Actinomycetota; class Coriobacteriia; order Coriobacteriales; family Coriobacteriaceae; genus Collinsella. The sequence continues at coordinate 8,802 of JAHHSP010000021.1, forward strand.
GGGCGTCCAATGCGCGGCGGGGACACGGGGCTCGAAGGCGATGGTCGCCGCAAGCGAGAACAAACCGACGAATAGGAACATCCACGAGGTCAGGACGCTGACGTCACGCGTGCGACCGATATGGCCCACGACCGCCATATCCACAGCGAAGAACACGGCGCCCACGAGCGTCATGAGGTCGCCCATCTGAATGCTGAAGTTATCGAGAGCGACAAAGCCCACGCCCACCAGGCACAGCAGCGCGGAGGCGATATGCCATTTGGTGACACGCTCTTTGAACAGGATGAGCGCGATGAACGGCACCAGGATGCAGTAAGTTCCGGTGAGGAACGCGTTCTTGCCCGGAGTGGTGTCGACCAGGCCGAGCATCTGGGCGGCATAGGCCGACCAGATCACGCAACCCATAAGCACGCCAAAGCCCACGTACTCGCGGTTGAAGTGCGCCTTGATCCGCTTGTGGAAGATGATGAACATGATGCCCGCCGACAGTAGGAAGCGGCAGGCGAGCAACATGAACGTGGGGACCGTATCCAGCACGGTCTTCATGGTCAGGAAGGAATAGCCCCAAATGAGCGCCATGGCGACAAGCATGATCTTCCAAAACAGCGGCGAGCGGGCGCCGGCGCCTCGCAGCTCGCCCGGGGCGCGGTCCTCGGGCGGGACCGGCACGGCGTCCTTGCTTGCATACGGATCGACATCCTCGATACCGGTGGCGGCCTTTGCCACCTGCTCCTCAATCACGGTCTTCAATTGAGCCCACGCCTCGCTTTCTCCCTCGTATCGCACACCGGACCTGCAGGCACAGGCGTATTTCCAGGTGCCACCCTTATGCGCGCGCTTCATCGCACGCACATCCTCTATGGTTTTGACGGTGGTGATGTCATCCCCACGCTCGCAATCGCCGCCGGTCATTCCGGCCCTCTCGCGCACCCGAGCGTGGTGTCCGCGCCCCATAGGCGCCACTCGGCATCACATAGTTCCAGCGTCGGCCCCCCGACTCCAAAAACATTACCATACGCTTTACCTGCAGCTCAACGCACCACGCTAAAGCGTGAGCTGGCCAGCCGCAAGATTATCGCGCGGCTCAAGCCCCGACCGCTCGATGCAAGGGCTCGCCAGGCTGCGTAAGGGACGTCGAGGATCAGAGCTCCGCCGCCATGACGGGTGTCTTGGGAAACGGCGTTACCGGGGGCTGGTCCGCACGGTGCTCACCGAGCATCTTTTCCATCCAAACCATGTCATACCAACTGCCGCCCTTGAACCCGCATTGGTAGAATTCCCCCACCAAACGGTATCCCATATGCTCGTGAAAATGCTGGCTGTTACGCGTCAGCGTCTCATCGCCCTCGCCAACCGGGACGGCGATGCAAGCGTACATGTTGAGAACCCCCTGCGAGCGCAGCAGGGCTTCGAGCATGTCGTGCAGAGCGCGCCCGATCCCCTCGCCCGCATGGCCCTGCGCCACATAGATGGAGGTCTCGACCGCCCAATCATACGCGGGCCGACCTTTGAAGGTCCCCGCGTAGGCGTACCCCACCAGACTGCCATCGCGCTCCGCGACCAGATACGGGTAGAACTCCATCGTCTTGCGCATTCGCTCGGCGAATTCATCAACCGTGGGCGGTACGTACTCGAAGGTGATGGCCGTCTCACGTACATACGGACCGTATATCGCCGCCAATGCAGCGGCATCCTCGATGCGTGCCAGCCTGATTCTCACGTCTCCGCCCATGGCCTTCATCCCCTCTCGTACGTTTTGTCCATCTTATCCCAGTCTCACGCGAACCCGGTGGCCATACCCCGCCAAGATGCGCACGCGCCATGCAGAAGGGCCGGCATGGAAACCACGCCGGCCCTTCGATGGGATTGAATTGTGAGCGCAGATTAGGCGCGGCCGACAGAACCGAGGTTCTCCATACGGATCTTGACGATCTTGGTGATCTCGGCCATACCAGCCTGACCCGGGTTCTTGGGGTCGAAGTTGTTGGGGTTCTCAGCCATGTAGGCCATGTAGCCCTTGGTGTAGGCCTGACGCAGCTCGGTGGCGTAGTTCACCTTGCAGATGCCGTTCTTGACGGCCTCGGCGACCTGCTCGTCCGGCACACCGGAGGTGCCATGCAGAACCAGCGGCACGTCGACGGCGGCGCGGATGGCCTTCACGACGTCCTGATCGATGTGGGGCTCCTCGGTGTACACGCCGTGAGCGGTGCCCACGCCGATGGCGAGGGAGGTGCAGCCGGTGCGCTCGACGAACTCCTTGGCCTCGACCGGGTCGGTGTAGGGGGACTCGCCCTCGACCTCGACGTCGTCCTCCTTGCCGCCGACCTTGCCGAGCTCGGCCTCGACCGGGACGCCCATGCAGGCGCCGGCATCGGCCACGGACTTGGTCAGGGCGATGTTGTCCTCGAAGGACTCGTGAGAACCGTCGATCATGACGGAGGTGTAGCCGGTGCGCAGGGCCTTCATGCAGCGATCATAGCCATCGCCGTGATCGAGGTGCAGGGCCACGGGCACGGAGGCGCGCTCAGCGGCGGCCTTGACCATGCCGTAGAAGTAATCGAGGCCGGTCTTCTTGATGGTGCCAGAGGTGGTCTGCATGATGACGGGGGACTTGGTCTCCTCGGCGGCGGCCAGGACGGCCATGACGAACTCGAGGTTCTCGACATTGAAGGCGCCGACGGCGTAGTGGTTCTTCTGCGCGTCGAGCAGCATCTCCTTGGTGGTTACGAGCATGAGCTATCGCTCCCTTCTCGGCCCCGGTTGACCCGTGGGCACCTGCCATACCGCCGGCACCGATACCGACGTAATTGCCGCATCCATTGTACAAAAGCGAAAGCTCACGTGCTGAGGCATTCACGCCGCGCCGACACATTCGGACACGGTCATCAGAAGAGAAACGAAAGAATCGCCCGTCGCCGCGCATTTCGCCATATTTGCGTTCGTGAGGAAACGAAAGAGAAACGAACTCTTTTTGTTTCTTATAAAGAAACTAATGCAAAATGGACTCAACACATTTTGCACACGATTGGCAAGGGGGCATCTATGTCCGCATCCACATCCCGCACGTTTGCCGAAGAACGACGGGCAGCCATCATGGACATGCTCGAGCGCAGCGCATCGGTGCAAGTCGCCGATATCGCACGGGCCTTCGGCGTCTCGACCGTCACGGCCCGCGGCGACCTCGATGCGCTCGCGGCCGCCGGTAAGCTCAGGCGCACGCACGGCGGGGCCGTCTCGCTGCACAAGACCCTGACCGTTTCGGTCCAGGACCAGCGCGTCAACGTGAACGTGGACGCCAAGCAGGCCATCGCCCGATCCGCTTTGGCCCTCGTTCGAGACGGCGACACCGTGTTCGTCGATTCCGGCACGACGGCGCTCGAGTTCGTCCGCATGCTGGATATGCGCACGGGCATCACCGTCATCACCGCGGACATCACCATCGCCGACTTCATCGATGAGAGCCTCCCCTCGGTCGACGTCATCATGCTCGGGGGCGAGCTTCGCAAGGGCCACCGCTACCTCTTTGGACCGCTCACCATGGCGGCCATCGCCACCATCCACGCCGACCTCGCCGTCATCTGCCCGGGCGCATTCGTATCGGGGCGCGGGTTTGTGACCGACTTCCCCCAAATGGCCGAAATCAAACAGGCCGCGATGGGCGCCGCGAGCCGCTCCATCGCCCTCATGGACGCCAGCAAGCTCACCTCGCGCGGGACATATTGCTTCGCCGCCATCCAAGCGGTCGACCATATCGTCATCGATAAAGACGAAGAGGGCATCCTCGCGGATGCCCTCGACAAACTGCCAAAGGGCGTCAAACGCCCCCAGCTCATGATCACCGCCTGACCCAACGGCCGCACGGCAAGAACGAGTCCGTGAAAATCGCTTAGAGCTCGGTGACCTCGACGGCGTTGTAGACCTCGTCCCAACGCTCGATGACCAGATGGCCGGTCTGCGGATCCATGGCGTTGAGCTTGCCGCAGGTGTTGGCCGTCTTGAGCACGGTCACGTCGTCGGCGCCGGAGGCGATGGCGTGGGCGAAGCCGGCGATGGTGGAGTCGCCAGAGCCGGTGGCGTTCACGGCCGGAATCGGCGGGGTCACGGCGCGGTAGATCTTATCGCCGTGGAAGGCGAAGGAGCCGGCGGCGCCCATGGACACGACGACCCACGGGATGCCGGCGAAGCGCTCGTCGGCCTTGAGGGCGGCGGCCAGGTCGGTGACCTGCTCGGGCGTATAAGAGGTCCCCAGGAGCGCGTTGATCTCGGTGAGGTTGGGCTTCACGAGCGTGGGCTTGACCTCGGCCTCGAGCGCGGCGTCGAGCGACGCACCGGAGGTATCGAGCAGCACCGGGACATCGTGCTTGGCGGCCTGGGCGACCATACCGGCGTAGAAATCCGCGGGCACGCCCTTGGGCAGGGAGCCGGAGATGGTCACGCAGTCGGCCTGGGACACGAGCTCGGCGAATTTGGCGGAGAAGGCGGAGAGCTCCTCGTCGGAGATCTCGGGGCCGCTCTCGAGCAGCTCGGTCTGATTGCCCTCATGCAGGATGTTCAGGCAAATGCGAGTCTCGCCGGCGATAGGCGTGAAATCGTGATTGATACCGTCGGCATCCATGAGGGAGCCCATGTAGGCGCCCATGTGGCCGCCGAGCAGGCCGGTGGCGACGACGTCATCGCCGAGCTGGCACAGCACGCGGGAGACGTTCAAGCCCTTGCCGCCGGCGGTCTTCTTGGGGCTGACACGGTTGACGTCGTCGATGATCAGCTTGTCCAGCTGGTATGCCGTATCGATGGCGGGATTCATGGTAACGGTCAGGATCATGGTTACTCCTTCTAGTGTGAAGAGGGCGAAAGGCAACTAGGCCTCTACGTAGACGCTCACGCCACCGAGGTAGGTCTCGGAGAGGGACAGATCGGGATTGAGCACGACAAAGTCCGCGTTACGGCCGGGGCGGATGGAGCCGCACTCATCGGCGATGTCGTTGGCCTCGGCGGGAGCCTGGGTGGCCATATAGACGGCCTCGGCCTTCGTGGCGATACCCCACTCGTATACATTCTTGACAGCATCCTTCATGTTGAGGATGGAGCCGGCCAGAGAACCGCCGTCCTTCAGGCGGGCAGTGCCGCCAGCCACGACGACGGGCAGCTCGCCCAGGAAGTAGTCGCCATCGGGCATGCCACCGGCGCACATGCAGTCGGTGATGAGCGCGACGTGCTCATGGCCCTTGGCGCGCATCACGATACCCGCGGAAATGGGGTTGACGTGATGACCGTCGCAGATGATCCCGGAGAAGGACGTGTCCTGGCTGGAAAGGGCCGCGCCCACCATGCCGGGCTCGCGGTGATGCAAACCGCTCATGCCGTGGTAGGTGTGAACGAACACCTTGGCGCCCGCGTCCAGGCAGGCCTGGGCCTGCTCGCAGGTAGCGGCGGAATGGCCGAGGGCCACAACGACACCGGACTTGACGGCCTCGGCGGTAAACTTGACGGCACCGTCATACTCGGGAGCGACGGCGATCGTCTTGACAAGACCATGCGCGGCGGCGTGCCATGCGT
>JAHHSP010000022.1 GCA_020025115.1 Collinsella sp.
GGGGGGTTCCTCGGAGGACGATCGCGGCGAGGCGCCCGTGCTGGCTCCGCTGCGGGCCTCCACCGTCTCCAGGCGTCCGTCCACGCACCCCCGCCGCCCCTTTGTCCCGTCGCGCAAAAAAGGCGCGCGGGGTTCCCTCAACGTGGTGCTCGCCATCGATTCGTTTAAGGGATGCGCCACGAGCGCGCAGGTCGAGACGTGGCTCGCCGAGGGAATGGGTCGAGCGGACGCGGCTGTGCGCATCTCCTCGATTCCCGTGGCGGATGGGGGAGAGGGAACCGTCGAGGCGCTGCAGCGCGCGCTGGGCGGCGAAGTGCGCCGCATTCCCGCGAGCGCGCCGGTCGCCGGTCGTGTCGATGCATCCTATCTGGTTTTCGACGATGCCGGGTGCCGCAGCGCCGTGATAGAGACGGCCCAGGCCGCCGGGATCGGCTCCTCCCCCCGGACCCATGAGGCGGCGTGTGCCGCCACGACCCGTGGCGTGGGTGAGCTGATCGCCGATGCGGTCTCGCGGGGGGCCGAGACGGTGTATGTCGGCCTTGGCGGTAGCGCCACCGTGGACGGCGGCATTGGCATGCTGCAGGCGCTGGGGGCGCATATGCTCGATGCGTCGGGTGAGCAGGTCGCCACCGGACTTGCCGGCGTGCGCGATCTTGATGCGATTGATCTGGCTCCCGCGCGGGCAATGCTCTCCGGCGTTCGGTTGGTGGCGTTGTCCGACGTGAGGAGTCCGCTTGTGGGCCCGCGTGGCGCCGTGCGCGTGTTCGGCCCACAGAAGGGGTTGGGCGCCGGTCTCTCCGAGGACGATCGCGATGAGCTGCTTGCGACGTGCGACGGCTGGATGTCCGCGTATGGGGTGCGCCTTACGGCGGCGCGCGATGCGCTGGATGGCGGCCCCGGGCAAGTGGGACGTATCGGAGCTCGGCCCAAGTCCCTGCTCGGCGTCCCCGGCTCCGGTGCCGCGGGCGGCTTGGGGGCCGCCTTGCTTGCGCTTGGCGCCGAGCTCGTGTCCGGAATCGATGCCGTGCTCGGTATGGCCGGGTTCGACAATGCGATGCACACCGCGGACCTGGTGGTCACGGGCGAAGGCGCCATCGATGCGCAGACTGCCCAGGGCAAGGTTCCGGTGGGGGTGGCCCGTCGCGCGAAACGGCTGCGCCCCGATGTTCCCGTGATCGCGGTTTGCGGATCGCGCGAAGAAGGGCTCGACGCGGTGTACGACGCGGGCATCGATGCGGTGCTGCCCGTGGGAGCCGGCCCCCAGGCGCTCGATGAGGCTCTCGACCCCGATTGTGCCCGCAGGAACCTTCAGATGGCAGGTGAGACCATCTGCCGCCTGGCAACGATGGCGTAACGTAGCCGCGCTCGGGGTGTGGGCTCACCGTGTTGGAGCTGGACGAGGAGCCTCCGAACGGCTACCATAGTCAAACACGCCTCGCGCGTTCGATGGGTTCGGGTGACGTTATGTTCCGAACCTGGTCAGGTCCGGAAGGAAGCAGCCATAAGGAGCCTCTGACGGGCACCCGTTCCCATCGAGCACACGGGGCGCTTTTCTATGCGGAATTCCCCTCTAAGGTAATAGGCGCGATAGAGGCCATGGAGCATCTATCATACCGTGCGGTCAAAATCGCCCGTGCGGACACCCTTTTCGACAGTAAATACACGAACATACGTTCTGGTTTTTGCTATACTGATGCCACGGAGACAGACGAGGGAAAGGGGATGGCGATGGATGTATTCGACAGCGGAGCGGTGTTGTTTGCGAGCGAGGAAGAGGGGGAGCGCCTGAGGATCGAGTGCTCGATCACGTCGAGGGGTTCGCTTCATATCGCTCAGGAAAGCTCGGGGCCATTGACGCAGTGGAGTTTTGGGGAGAGCCCGCATACGGTCGAGGCGACGGTCGATCCGACGGGCGTCGGCGAACTTTTGGATTATTTCCATCTGGATGCCGCACATTTGCTGCCCGCGGTGCTGCGCCTGGAGTATACGGGCTACGAGTGCTTCTCCAACCTGTGCGGACTGATGAAGCGCCTCGGAATACCATATGAGATCGGGGAAGCTGCGATTGTGAGGTAGTTTGCATTCTTGATGCTAGATTACAATAATTGTAAAAGAATGCTAATTATTCCTTGACTCGATGTATCACTGATGGCAATATATACCACGCGTTGCGGCGTTACCTCAGCTGGATAGAGGGTCTGACTACGAATCAGAACGTCACAGGTTCGAATCCTGTACGCCGCACCAGTCGAACTTTTAAGCCCCCAGAAATGGGGGCTTTTTTCTTTTGCATCGTACTCTTTTGCGGCATGTATTTTAATGGCGCTGACACATCAACCCCGTGCGGAGATGGGCACGTAAAACGCAAGGCGCCCCGCGCACGCAACCTGCATGCGCGGGGCGCCCTCGGCGAGGGTTTCGAGAGATTTCTACGCCTCGAGACCGACCAGGAAGCCTTCGCGAATGGCGTCGAGCGCACGGCGCGGGCGATTGGCGTCGCCGATGGTGCAATGCGGGATGTCGGCGGCGTCCAGGGCCGCGATGAGCTCATCGTTACCGCGGGCACGGGAGCCGACGGCGACCACTACGGCGTCGCAGGCGACCTCGCGCACGTCCTCACCGGACTTAACGCGCACGCCGGACTCGGTGAGCCCGTCGAAGGCGGTGGAGGTCAGAATCTCGACGCCGAGCTTGGCGAGCTTGCCAAAGACGCACGTCGCGCGCGCGGAGCCCAGGTCGGCACCGGCGCGCTCGGCCATTTCGAGCACGGTGATCTGCTTGCCGGCGGTTGCCAGCGCGTCGGCGACCTCCAAGCCCACCAGGCCGCCGCCGATAACGACGACGTGCTCGCCCTCAACGGACTCGCCTTCGAGCACGTCATGCGCGACGTGCACGTTGTCGGCAGAGAGGCCCATGGTGATGGGCTCGGCGCCGTTGGCGAGAACCACGCGATCGAAGTGCTCCTCGGCAATGGTCTCGGACGTGAAGGGGGTCTCCAGGCGGATCTCGACGCCGCTGCGGCGCGCCTGCTTGCCCATGAGGATCGCGGCGGCCTCCATCTCCTGCTTTCCGGGCGCCTTGCCCGCGGTGACGAACTGGCCGCCCAGGTGGTCGGTCGCCTCGAACACGACGGCTTCGTGACCGCGTGCGACGAGGGTCTCGGCGGCCATCAGGCCGGCTACGCCTCCGCCAACCACGGCGATGCGGCAGGGCTTTTCGGTCGTCTCGACCTTCCAGTCGAGCTCATGGCCGACGAGCGGGTTGCGCAGGCAGGTGATGTGCTCGAAGTTGCGCATGTCCGCAAAACCGTCGAGGCATCCCTGGTCGCAGCCCACGCAGTAGACGATGCTGTCCGTGTGGCCCTCGCGCGCCTTGTTGCAGAACTCGGGGTCGGCAAGCTGGGCGCGCCCCATGACAACGAGGTCGACCTGGTCTTCCTCGAGGATCTTCTCGGCGATCTGCGGGGTGTTGATGCGCCCGACGCCGATGGTGGGCATGCCGGTCTCACGACGGATGCGCGCGGCGTTGGCGATGTTGAAGCCGGGGGCCAGGTCGATGGGCGGAACCTCGAGCGCGTTGGCGGCGGAAACGACGTTGCCACGGGAGATGTCGAGCACGTCGACACCGGCCTCGCGGGCCATCTTGCAGAACTCGATGGTGTCCTCGACGGTCATGCCGTTCTCGAGGCAGTCGTCATGCGCGTCGATGCGCATGAACAGGGGCATGTCCTCGGGGATGTTCTCGCGGATCGCGCGGATGCAGGCGAGCGGGAACTTGGCGCGGTTCTCCAGGCTGCCTCCCCATTCGTCGTCGCGGTGGTTGAGGCCGGCGGAGAGGAAGGAGTGCGGGAGGTAGTTGTGGGCGCAATGGAACTCGATGCAGTCGTAGCCGGCCTCTACGCAGCGCGCCGCGGCGGCACCGTAGCAATCGATGATCTCGTGGATCTGCTCGACGGTGATGCCGGGAATCGTGAAGCCGTGGACGGTCATCTCGTTGGGGACCAAGATCTGGGCCGCCGGGTCCATGGCGACGGCGATGGAGCCCTGCCAGAGCTGGACGCCGGCACGGCCGCCCTCGGCGTGGATGGCGTCGGTGAGGCGTTTGTGACCCTCGATGAAGCGGTCCTCGGCAAGCGACAGGAAGCAGTTGGGCGAGCTCGGTGCATGAACGGCCGTGACCTCGACGATGGAGAGGCCCACGCCGCCGGCGGCGCGGACGCGGTGGTACTCCACGAGTTTATCGGTGACGGCGCGCTCATCGCACATGCGCGTGCCCATGGCGGGCATCACGATGCGATTGCGCATGGTGAGGGAGCGGACGGAGTAGGGCTCGAAGAGCTTGGGGAACATGGTTCTCCTATCGATACGCGTGTGTGCGGTGCTGGACCACAATAGCGTATCTAGGCTTCGTTAAGCAGGTTCTTCACCAGTGCTCCAAGATCGGCGACCTGTTGCTCGAGCTCGGCGATGCGGCGGGCGTTGTCGGCTATGCCCTCGCGGTTCATGATCGAGGCCTCCTCGACGGGGTCGGGCATGGTCTCGCGGTGATGGGTCGCGTCAAAGGACTCGGCGAGCACGCGGCATCCGTTGCGGCGCACCACGCGGCCGGGGATACCCACCACGGTGCTGTCGCTCGGCACGTCTTTGACCACGACCGAGTTCCCGCCGATGCGCACATTGTCACCGATGGAGATGTTGCCGAGCACTTTGGCGCCCGTTCCCACGGTGACGTTGTTGCCCAGGGTGGGGTGACGCTTGCCGCATTCGTTGCCCGTGCCGCCGAGCGTGACACCCTGATAGAGCACGCAATCATCGCCCACCACGGCGGTCTCGCCGATGACGACCCCCATGGCGTGATCGATGAACAGGCGCCGCCCGATGCGCGCTGCGGGGTGGATTTCGACACCGCTGAAAAAACGGGTGATCTGCGAGAGGGCTCGGGCAAGTCCGCGCATGCCGTGGTTCCACAGCCAGTGCTCCGGCGCGTGCATCCATTTGGCGTGCAGCCCCGGATAGGACAGGAGGATCACAAGCGAGCTTTGGGCCGCCGGATCGTTTGCCTTGACGGCGGCGATGTCCTCGCGGACGGTGGCGATGGCTCCCATATCCCTCCTTTGATACGCGCGGCTGCGGCGCGACTCTCGCAGTGTGTGAGCTGCAAGTGTACGCGCCCGCTCCGCTAATGTCGAGAGAATCGGTAGGATTAAAATCGCGGTGCGCACCTGTGCGCGGTGCATGCCGAGAGGTTTTGGAAAGACTGCGGACGTTACCTCGTCTTTACATGCGTTCGGTATCATATCGACATTTGCAGTTGCAGCATGATCAGGAAGGCATCCCATGCAAGAGGCATTTTTCGGCTTTATCAGCCAGTTCGGCTATATCGCGGTGGCCGCGCTCATCCTTCTCGAGAACGTCTTTCCGCCCATCCCCAGTGAGCTCATCCTGCCCCTGTCGGGCTTTCTCGCCACGCAGACCGAGATGACGCTTCCCGGCGTCATCATCGCCTCGACGGTTGGTTCGGTCGTGGGCGCGTATTTCCTCTACGGCATCGGCCGTCTGCTTTCTCAGGAGCGTCTCGAGGGGTTCTTCGATACAAAGCCCATGCGCATGTTGGGGTTTGATTCCGGAGATGTGGCCAAGGCCATCGGCTGGTTCGACCGGAAGGGCCAGATCACGGTGCTCATCTGCCGCTGCATTCCCGTGGTGCGCAGCCTCATCTCCATTCCCGCCGGCACCGCCAAGATGAACATGGTGCGGTTTGCCCTGTACACGCTCGTGGGTTCGCTCGTGTGGAACGCCATCCTGTGCACGCTGGGATTTTGGGCCGGCGGCGCTTGGGAGCAGATTACCGCCCAGGCCGAGTGGGTGTCCAATGTGGTGAAGGTCGTCATCATCGTTGCCGCCGTGGGTGTTGTGGCATGGTGGGTCAAGTTCCGCATCCTGCCCGCTCGCGCTGAGCAGAAGCGTCGTGAGGCCGAGGGCGAGTAGCGCCTCACCGCGTGTGCGGAGCGTTTCCTGCCGATTAATTCCACCGTCACTCCATCGCGACGGAGTACAATCAAGCGAACATGCCGTTGCCGGGCTACGTGCCCGGCATTCTTGTATGCAAGGGCCTTCCATCGAGTGGGCCTTTACGTTGAGAGGGCGCCTTCGACGAGGGATGCCCGCATCGAGTGGGGAGCTCACCATGACTGTTGAGAAGAAGGACCTGGACTGGGGAAACCTCGATTTCAGTTATCGCAAGACCGATTACAGCTATGTGTCCAACTACAAGGACGGCGCATGGGATGAGGGCGCCCTGACCACCGATCACAGCATCACGTTGTCGGAGTGCGCCGGCATCTTCCATTATTGCCAGGAAGTCTTCGAGGGCCTCAAGGCCTATACCGCCGGTGATGGGTCCATCGTCTGCTTCAGGCCCGATATGAATGCCCGGCGCATGGCCGATTCCGCCGAGCGCCTGGTCATGCCCGTCTTCCCTCAGGACCGTTTCGTCGAGGCGGTCAAACAGGTTGTCGAGGCCAACGTCGCGTGGGTGCCCCCGTTCGGTTCGGGCGCGACACTCTACATTCGTCCGTTCATGATCGCCACGGGCGACGTCATTGGCGTGAAGCCGGCGACCGAGTATCAGTTCCGCATTCTCGTGACGCCCGTGGGGCCGTACTTCAAAGGGGGCGACAGCACCGTCAAGCTGTGTGTTTCCAAATACGACCGCGCTGCCCCGCATGGCACCGGCAACATCAAGGCGGGCCTCAACTACGCCATGAGCCTCAAGCCGGGCATGGAGGCGCACGCGGCGGGTTATGCCGAGAACCTGTACCTCGATTCCGAGTCTCGCGCCTATGTCGAGGAGACCGGCGGCGCCAACGTGTTGTTTGTGGCCAAGGACGGCACGCTCGTGGTGCCCAAGTCCCATACAGACTCGATTTTGCCCTCCATCACGCGTCGCTCGCTCGTGCAGGTGGCCCAGGACCTGGGAATCGCCGTCGACGAGCGCCCGGTGACCTGGGATGAGGTCGTTTCCGGCGCCTTCGTCGAGTGCGGGCTGTGCGGCACCGCGGTGGTCATCTCGCCGGTGGGCGAGATTCACGACGGCGATACCGTCGTCGTCTTCCCGGATGGCCATGAGTCATCCGGCCCGGTCATGAAGCGTTTGCGCGAGACCCTGACCGGCATTCAGGACGGTCAAATCGAGGATGTGCACGGCTGGGTTTGCAAGATCTGCTAGGAGCTGAAAGACGATCCGCCATCGCCCGTGCTTGTCGACTGCGCGCGCAAAATCACCAGCGCGCCGCAGCCGGTCCGTCTCGCCGCCCCCTCCCGCTCATCCGCGACGAGGGGTGCTTTTCTGCTACCCTTGAAGCGATCGAGCAAACAGGTGAGCGCGGTGAGTGCGCCCGCATGGAAGGAGGCCTCATGGAGGCTTACAAGCAGGAGTTCATCGAGTTCATGGTCGAGTCCGACGTTCTCAAGTTCGGTGACTTCACCCTCAAGAGCGGGCGCAAGTCCCCGTTTTTCATGAACGCCGGCGCCTACGTCACGGGTGAGCAGCTCATGCGTCTGGGCGAGTATTATGCTCGGGCCATTCACGACAACTTCGGTCTTGATTTCGATGTCGTGTTCGGTCCGGCGTACAAGGGCATCCCGCTGTCCGTGGTCACCGCCATCGCCATGCACAAGCTGTATGGCAAGGAGGTCCGCTACTGCTCCGACCGCAAGGAAGTCAAGGACCACGGTGCCGACAAGGGCGGCATGCTGGGTCACGAGCTCAAGGATGGCGACCGCGTGGTGATGGTCGAGGACGTGACCACGTCCGGCAAGTCCATCGACGAGACCTACCCCAAGCTCATGGATGCGGCCAACGTCGAGGTCAAGGGCCTGATCGTCTCCCTAAACCGCATGGAGGTCGGCAAGGGTGGCGTCACCACCGCGCAGAAGGAGATCGAGGCCAAGTACGGGTTCCCCGTGGCAAGCATCGTGTCCATGGCCGAGGTGACCGAGCACCTGTACAACCGTGAGGTGGCCGGTCGCGTGGTGATCGATGACGAACTCAAGAGCGCCATCGATGCGTACTACGAGCAATACGGGGCGCGTGAGTAGCGTCTGCATTCGGGCAATTCGATGCGGCGGGCGCCGGCGGTTTGCCGGCGCCCGTTTTTTGCGCCGACCGTTCATCGAGACAGGGCCGTTGGCCTGGAATCCTTCGAGTATAATCGGGAACGACATTCGTCTCGGTGGCGTATGCCGTGCGGGACGCCATTCCATTATTGGGAGGAAGATATGAAGGAGAGGTTTTGGACGATCCCGTTGATGGCGTTCGCCGTCGCCTGCGTCGTGTTCCTGGGGGGCTGCGGTGGCCCTTCGGTCGAGGAACTCATTCGCGAGGATCTCGAAACGGCGTTTTCCGAGGTGTCCCCGGATAACGAGGAGCTGCTCACCGCCATGGAGGACAGCTCGGGTGGCGGATTCGAGACCCTCGGCATCGATACCGAGGAGTTCGCGAAAGCCTACCTCGATGGATTCTCCCACGAGATCAAGGAGATCGTGGTCGACGAGGAGGCTGGCACCGCCGATGCCACGGTCGCTCTCAAGATGAAGTCCCTCACCGCGATCATGACTGAGTTCACCGACAAGTTCCAGGAGTACATGGCCACGATCGATCCTCAGACCGTGGAGAGCGAGGACGCCCTGTACAAAGAGGCCGGGGCAATCCTGATGGAGGCCGTGAAGAACGCCCAGGCCGAGGAGAGCGAGTGCGTGTTCACGTACGAGAAGGATGGTGCGAACACCTGGTCTGCCACCGATGGCGCGGAGCAGCAGATCATCGAAGCCATGATGTAACTCACAGCGTGCTATAGCCGCGGAATGAGTGCATGAGGGGCGCGTGGGGCTTAGGCCTCGCGCGCCCCGTTCGTTATGAGGACGGATCGACGCGCTACGAGACCACGTCGAGCAGTTCCTCGGGACTGTCGATCACGTAATCGGCACCGGCGGCCTCAAGCTCCGCGCGGCCGCGGAATCCCCAGGCCACACCGCAGGAACGCATGCCGGCATTGTGTCCGCAGGCGATATCCACGTCGGAGTCTCCCACGTACAGCGTGGTGCTCGGATCTGCGCCGAGTTGCCCGAGGACGTGCGCGGTGATCGCCGGGTCGGGCTTGGGTGGAAAGGCATCGATGCGTCCCTGTGCCAGCGCCACACGGTCGCCAAAGTAACGCTCGACGAGCGAGATCGTGGCGGCATGGTCCTTATTGGAGAGTATGGCGCAGGTGATACCGTGTTCGCGCAGTTCGTCCAAAAGCTCGAGCACGCCGGGGTAGGGCGCCGTGTGATCCTCCTTATGCTCGGTGTAGAAAGAGCGGAAATCGGCAAGCGCCCGCTCGAAGATGTGGCCGTCGCCCGTGAATTCGGCGGGAATCAGGCGTTCGATGAGCTTGAGCTGCCCGTTGCCTATTTTGTAGCGGAATTGGTCTTCCGTGTAAGTGGGCCACCCTCGGGATTCGCATACATGATTGCCGGCGATGGTGAGGTCCTCAAGGGTGTTGAGCAGTGTGCCGTCAAGGTCGAATATCACGTGGGTGTAGGTCATGGTGTGCCCTTTCGAAAAAAGCCCGGCCACGTATGTGGCCGGGCCTGTCTGTCTTGGCTGGGGCAGAGGGATTCGAACCCCCGTAACTGGTACCAAAAACCAGGGTCCTGCCGCTGGACGATGCCCCAAGTTGATATGCGCGCGCATGGCGCGCCGCTCTAGTGTAGCGTACCTAGTCGCTTAGCGCATCACATAGTCCGTCGAGAAGGCGAACGGCCAAAGTTTGAGCGTCGCTCGAAGTGAACGTGCCATATCCGGTGATACCCGTAAGCTCGATGCGAAGGTTGATCGGACGGACGGTTGCCGCGGCGACCGCGGTCTTGATGCGCAGCGAGAGGTTGTTGCACTCAGCCAGGGCAATCGTGGCGCGCGGCTCAGCGTCGTCGGGCAACGCGTCCGAGGCGATCTCGACCTTCAGGTCCACGTCTCTGGGTGCGACATCGTCATACAGCACGATACCGCTGCCATTGGTCGTGGCTGTTGCGATGTTCCACACACGTGAGGCGACGTTGCGGGCGATTGCGTCCTCGCCGCCGATGGCGATGTTCCAGCTCTCGAGCACACTCGCAGCGCGGGCGAATCCCATGCGGGCCTCAGCTTCAACATCAATCACGGAGGGCTTTCCCTCCCACACATGGTGCAGACGGTTCACGTAGTTGAAGGTGTCCTGAAACGCCATGCCGTCGGCGAACAGGCCCACGTTCTCCTGGAACTGCTGCAATGCGGCCTCGGTATGCGGGCCAAAATAGCCGTCATCCACGCCGCAGGCAAAGCCGAGCGTGTTGAGGGCACGTTGCAAGGCACGGACATCGGCACCGTGGAAGTTGGGAAGACGCAGATACAGCGTGCGGTCGCCGAGTTTATATGACTCGTCCACCAGCGCGCTCCAGCACGTACCGTCCACATCCTCGGCCGCATCCAACCCCTGCTGGACGCGAAACGCGCGAACGGCCTCGACCGTAGTCGCGCCAAACTCTTTCGCCGTCATCTCAGCGGCGTCGATCATATATCCAAGCGAGGAGAGGCGCGTCTGCACGTCTTCGACGGCAGGCCCCTGCATTCCCTGCAAAATGGGTTCCATGAGATCCCCTTAAAGCCTGGCACACGCTGCGTACCTAAGTCCGCACGGTGCATCTTCGTGCGCTCGGGAGAACGGACGCTCCCGCGCTGCATACATCATACAGTCTATCAAGAGTGCCGACGGCTCCGCATAAAGTACAGCAGAGCGCACTCTTGCGGGCGAGGCTAGTTTGATTCGCGCACACGCACCTCAAAATCAAAGGAGTTGCTTTCACCTCGATAGGTAGCCACGGAATATTCGACGGGAGAGTCGAGCGCGTCGCGTGCGACGGTTTGGAAAATGATGAGAGGATCTCCCTCCTCGATGTCGAGCAGGGCGGCGGTTGTCACATCGGCTTTTGAGACCTCGAGATGGCGGTGCGCTCGTTCGACCGGGTTGCCGGACTCGCTCATGGCAAAATACAGGCTGGTCTTTTCAAAGTTGACGGAATCAAAGTCCTGGTACGACTTGCAGGGGATATAGCTTTCCACGAATACGTTCGGGGTGTCGTCGGCGTATCTCAGGCGAACGAGCTTGTACACATCTTCGCCGGGTTCCACCTCGAGCTTGTTGGCGATTTCGGCCGTTGCTTTGACATGCTTGAAGGTTAGGACTTTGGTGCGTGGTACGCGCCCGGCACGCCTCATCTCATCTTCGAAGCTCATGATGCGCATGGCGAAGGCCTGATCGACTTTGGGGAGCGTCACGACGGTGCCACGGCGCCGTCGTTTTTCGAGGTAACCTTCGCTTACAAGTGTTTGCATGGCCTGGCGGATGGTTGACCGGCTGACGCCGTACATATCGCATAGCTGCATTTCAGAGGGAATAGTTTCGCCTACGGAGTATGTGCCGTTTTTAATTTTTGCAAGTAGGTCATCTTTGATTTGATCGTAGAGCGTCATTTTGTCATACCTTTTGAACGCCGAAGTTGGAACAAATATAACATATGGGGCGGAGCCATAAGACTCCGCCCCATTGATCGGGTTGAGTTGTGGATTTGCCGATTGAGCTTTTGATTAGAAGATGCCCAATAGGCAGAGCGCGGATACCACGACGGTCAGGATGACGATGACCTTGGTGGGGCTGTACTGCTTCTTGCCCAACATCCACCAGGTGATCAGCACGGTCGCCAGGGGAAGGATGGAGGGGAACACGCCGTCGAGGGTGGCTTGCAGGGGTTGCCACTCGCCACCCAGCGGGATGTTGAGGGCGGTGGTCAGTCCGATGTTGCCTGCGGCGAGGGCGCCGATGACCATGATGCCCAGGATGTTGAAGGCATCGGTGATGCGCCGGGCGTTTTCGCCCACGATGACGTCGATAGCCCCGACGCCGAGCTTATAGCCGGTGCGGTAGCTGATGAACGAGATGAGCGGGCCGAGGATACCGTAGGCGATCATGTAGAACAGCGGGCCGATCGGGCTTCCGTTGGTGGCGAGGCTCATGCCGATTGAGAGCAGGATCGGAACGATGATGCCCTGGATGATGGAGTCGCCGATGCCCGCCAGCGGTCCCATGAGGGTCGCCTTGATGTTGTTGGGCATATCCTCGGAGACTTCACCGCCCATAGCGATGTTCTCTTCGAGGGAGGTCACGATGCCATTGATGAGCTGGCCGGTTTGGGGCTCGGTGTTGAAGAACACGGAGTGGCGGACGAGCAAGCGGCGCTTGCCCTCGGGGTCATCCTTGTAGTGCTTCTCGGCAAAGGGGAGGTAGGCCCAGGCATAGGCGTGCCCCTGCAGCTTCTCATAGCTCATCGAGGACAGGTGAGTGAAGGCCCAACGTAGCCAGATGGTGTTGAGTTCCTTGTTGGAAAGACGGCCGTCGTTTTCGGTGATCTCGGCGGCGTTGCTGGAGAGTTCCTTAGTCATGTGAGTTCGCTCCTTCGGGGATTAGAACAGATCGTCGTCTTCGTAGACCGCGGTGGTCTCCTGGGGCCCGGCAGCTGCGAGCTCGGACTTGGTGTCCTTGCTGCTCGACAAGAACACGAGATAGGCGACGAGTGCGGCAAGGAACACGATGGCGATCATGGAGAGACCGGCGAAGGAGAGGAGCACGAAACCCGCGAGGAAGAAAATCAGCTGGGCTTTGTCCTTAATCACGATGTTCATGAGCATGCCGATGCCGAGGGCGGGCAGGACGCCGCCGAGGACGGAGATGATATGCGTGACGATTTCGGGAACGCTGTTGAGCAGGGTGTCGACTACGCCCTGGCCGAAGTAGACGACCAGGAACACTGGGACGGCGCGGATGAAGAAGGTGCAGATCTGAGGGTAGACGATGTGCCACTTGGTGATGCCGCGGCCATCGTTTGCCTCCGCGGCGGCCTGGGCCTTACCGTTGAAGAAGGAGTAGAGGGCCATACGGGTGTTGTAGAAAATGAGGCCGAGGGTCTGTCCCATGAGCACGGAGAGGGTGACGGCGATTGCCGGGTCCTTGGTGGTGGCCATGGCCAATCCGATACCTCCATAGGAGGCGTAGGTGATTTCAGAGTTGGTGGCGCCGCCGGTGGATAGGTTGGCGATGAAGACGGCCTGGACGGCGACGCCGCATAGGATGCCGGCGCTTATGTCACCGAAAACGAGGCCACACAGCAGGCCGGCGACGAGTGGCCGTCCCATCACGTAGTAGCCGCCGGACATGCCGAATAGGCAGGCGCTCTCAATGGCGCCCAGGTAGCAAAAGACGCCGCACATGATCGCAGGGAAAAGCAGGGTAAGGTCCATGGTGTTCCTCCTAAGTCGGTGCCGATGCGATTACATGGACTGGTATTTGGCCTTGAGCGTGGGCCACGCGCGGATGGCGTCGTCGGGTAGCAGCTGGAACTGAAGGTCGACACCGGCTGCTTCAAGCTCGTCGAGCGCCACGACATCCTCGTCGTTCATCATCACGGTGCTACCCATGTTTTTGGTGCCCTCGCGTGTGGCGTTGAGATTGCCGATGTTGAGTACGCTGCCGAAGTCGCCGCCGATCTTGACCAAGTCGGCGAAATTGCGGATCGAGTCCGAGATGACAAAAAAGTTCTTTGCCGAGCCGCGGGCTTTGGCAAGCGCCTCGGGACCTTGGGCGATGGTGTAAATGCCGAGCTTGAGCTTGCCTGCGGCCGCTTTGAGCACTTTGCAGCGAAGTTGGTCCGCGGCGATTTTATCGCTGATCACCAGGATGGCATCAGCCGGCTTCACCGCGACCCACCGGGTGGTTGTCTGTCCGTGGATGACGCGGTCGTCCACACGTGCGAGTGCTATTGCCATTATGTCTCCTTCCATTGGGCGATTCATTTGGGCGAATCGCGTTGTAGCTAAAACAGGTCGTCGTCCGTGAGGGGCTCATCCTCGCCGGGGAAGGCCGCAGCGGTGACTCCGGAGGCTCCGGCGTTGAGCGCGAGTTCGACGGCGGCATCCAGGTCATCACTTGCCTCGGCCGCGATGCCGACCTCGATGAGCATGCCGAAGTTGAAGCCCGAGACGACGCGCAAGTGTTCGGGGTTCTCAAGGAACAGGGTGTATGCCTCGTTGTAGGGGGTCCCGCCGAGTAGATCTGCGAGGATGAGCGTGTTACCCGATTTGAGTTGGGTCTCAACCGCATTGGAAAGGTGCTCACGGAAGACGTCAACGCCATCGTCGCCCAGGCCCACGGCGATGATGGGGCTGTCGCTCGAAACCATCTTCTTATAGG
>JAHHSP010000023.1 GCA_020025115.1 Collinsella sp.
GGTTCATGTAGTCCCCATGCGGTGGAGAGGGCGATTGAGGCCTTGGGGTGGCCGGGCGAGGTGAGATGGGCCCGTACGTTTCTCGATCGCCTTCGGGGCTTTGGCCGCCCCGACTTCGACCGGGAAGAGACGGGGCCGTGCGTGCTGGTGTTTTCGCATTGCAGGTCCGTGCATACCTGCGGTATGAAATTCGACCTTGATATCGCTTTTGCCGACGGTGATGGCAGAATCGTGAAGCGCGTGGAAAATGTGGGCAGATGGCGTTTGGTCAGCTGTCCCGGGGCGCAGTTTGCGCTGGAGCGCCGATCTGTCCGTGTATGAGGTGGCCGGGTGAACTGGGCGGTGGGTGTTGAGATGCGTCGGGCATGTCGGCGGAAGGGGATTGCCCCAAACTATTTCCAAAAAGTCGCTTGACCGAGCCCTTCAATCTGGTATAGTAAGCTCCGCTGTCAGCGACAGCATGACTTGGCTCGGTAGCTCAGTTGGTAGAGCAGAGGACTGAAAATCCTCGTGTCAGGGGTTCGATTCCCTTCCGCGCCACCCTCGTCATTGAAAAGACCTCCTGGAGACAGGAGGTCTTTTTTGTATCAGCCCCATGACCGTCCGATCGCAAAGAGCCGGCTTGGGGTATTAGGATTGTATTGCGGCGGTTTTCGCCGCGACGACCGAAACTCGAGGGGAGCACCGATGACAGACAGGATCCGCGGTGTCAATTTGTCCGGTTGGTTCATCTTGGAACCATGGGTCACACCGTCGTTATTTGCCGCCACCGGCGCCTCAAACGATGCGGAGCTCCAGCAGGTGCTGGGTGCGGTCGCCTATAACGAACGCGTCCGCGAGCACTATGAGACCTTTGTCTCCGAGGCCGATTTCAAGCGCATGTCCGCCATGGGCCTCAACGCGGTGCGCATTCCCCTGCCGTGGCACGTGTTCGGTTCGCAGACCGATCATGAGTCTTACATCTCCTGCATCGACTACATCGACCGTGCATTGGAGTGGGCGGAAAAGTATGACATGCGTGTCCTGCTCGACTTGGCGACCGTTCCCGGCGGGCAGGGTGATGCGAATGAGTCATCCACAACCCCCGATATCGTGGGTGAATGGCATTCATCCGTGAGGGGCCGCACCGCCGCGCTCGAGACGCTCGAGCGTTTGGCGGAGCGCTATGGCGAACGGGACGGCTTGCTCGGCATCGAGCTGCTCGACTCACCCGTGATGAGCGTTCGCAAAAACTTGCTTACCGTGACCGAGGGCATCCCCAGCCATTACCTGCGCAATTTTTATCGCGATGCGTATAAGGCGATTCGTCGCCACATGCCCTCCCGCAAGGTCATCGTCTTCTCGGATTCCGGCCATCCCGGTGCCTGGAAGCGCTTCATGGCCGGCGATCGGTACCAGAATGTCGTGATGGACCTGCATCTGTATCATTTCCGCGATGAGACCGCGCAGGACATCACCACTCCGAAGGGTCTTTCCGCTGCGCTTAGGCGCAACAAGGACCTGATTCGCCGGGCGACCGCCCTTGGGTTCCCGGTGTTCGTCGGCGAGTGGTCGGGGGCTGCGGTACTGGCGGGCTCCTCGCTGACTCCCGAGGGTCGCCGTGCGTATGAGCGCGTGTTCGTCTCCAATCAACTCGCGACATTCGACGACGCGGACGGATGGTTCTTCCAAACCTGGAAGACGGAGCGTCGCATCGCGGCGTGGGATGCCCGGGTGGCCTTGGCGCCGCTCGAGCGTGCGATGATGGAGTAGCAGATGATGGAGAACAAGACGGAGCGCGCCGGTGCCGGCTCGGAGGGCGTGCTCTCCATGGTCGGCACGCCGATCGGCAATCTGGGTGACCTCACTTCGCGTGCGGCGCGGGCTTTTCGCGATGCCGATGTGATTTGCTGTGAGGATACACGCGTGACCTCGAAGCTCCTGGCCCATCTGGGCGTTTCCAAGCCGCTTATCCGTTGCGATGAAAATGTGATCGCGCGGCGCGTTCCCGAGCTCGTGGACCGACTGCTCGCCGGCGAGCGAATCGCCTTTGCCTCGGATGCCGGCATGCCGAGCGTTTCCGATCCCGGCCAGGTGCTCGTCGACGCCGCTCGGGAGGCGGGCGTGCGCATTGAGGTCCTGCCGGGCCCCTCCGCGTGCGTGACGGCGCTCGTGCTCTCCGGCATCCCGTGCGATCAGTTTTTCTTCGAGGGCTTTTTGCCTCGCAAGCACGGAGAACGTGTTAAGCGCCTGCGCCAGCTCGCGCCCATCCCCGGTGCGTTGCTGTTTTACGAATCCCCGCATCGGGTCGAGGCGTCTCTCGAGGCGATCGCCGAGGTGTTCCCGGGGCGCGTGGTGGCGCTGTGTCGAGAGCTGACCAAGCTTCATGAGGAGGTCCTGCGTGCGCCCGCGCCAGAGCTCCTCGAGCGGGTCCGCGAGCGCGGAGGGCTCAAGGGCGAGATGGTCATCGTGGCGGCGCCTCCAAGTGAGGAGGAGCTCGGGCGTCTGCAGGCGGTGTTTGCGGCGGGCGAGGATGATGGGTCGGTCGCCGATCCCGAGGAGCTGCTGCATGCGGATATCGCCGAGTGCCTTGCCGCCGGCGAGACCGCCAACGCAATTGCCAAGCGCCTGTCTCAGAAATACTCGCGCAAGAAGCGCGACGTGTACAACTTGGTGCTCGAGGCACAGCAAGGGGCATAAGGGACGGGTGGCGGTTCATGCGCCCAACCTGCTAATATGGAGCACTGCATAAAAACCAAAGAGGGAAGGAAGCCGCGCGTCATGAGCTCGAAGCCGTCCTACTACATCACCACGCCCATCTACTACGTGAACGCCGATCCGCACCTGGGTACCGCGTACTCCACGATCATCGCCGATGTCCAGGCACGTTATCGCCGCGCCGCCGGGTACGACGTCAAGTTCCTCACCGGCATGGACGAGCACGGCCAGAAGGTCGCCGACGCAGCCGAGGGGCACGGCATGACCCCGCAGGAGTGGTGCGACTCCCAGGCCCCGCATTTCCATGAGTTGTGGGAGGAGCTGGAGATCTCCAGCGACGACTTCATCCGCACCACCGAGGAGCGCCAGAAGCGCGCCGTGCGGTACCTGTGGGAGCGCATGCGGGAGTCTGGCTATATCTACAAGGGCAGCTACGACGGCTGGTATTGCGTGCCGGACGAGACCTTCTTCACCGAGACCCAGGTCGAGAAGGCCGATGAGGCCCGCGGCACGAAAGGCGCCCACCTCTGCCCCGACTGTGATCGCCCGCTCGAACGTATCAAGGAGGAAAGCTGGTTTTTCAAGCTCTCCGCGTTCCAGGACAAGCTGCTCGCCCTCTATGACGAGCACCCCGATTTCGTTCAGCCCGATTTTCGCATGAACGAGGTCCGCTCCTTCGTCGAGGGCGGCCTGAACGACCTGTCGGTCTCCCGCACGTCCTTCGATTGGGGCATCGAGGTGCCCTTCGACGACGGGCATGTCACCTATGTGTGGTTCGACGCGCTCACCAACTACATGACCGCCGTGGGATACGGCGCCGAGGGCGACGAGGCCGCCGCCGACTTCGCCCATCGTTGGCCCGCGCAGGCCCACATCGTGGGCAAGGACATCATCCGCTTCCACTGCGTGATTTGGCCCGCCATGCTCATGGCGTTGGGCGAGGCCCTTCCCGAGCACGTTTTCGCTCACGGCTTCCTCACCGTCAAGAACGAGGAGACCGGTAAGGCCGAGAAGATGTCGAAGTCTCGCGGCAACGCCATCGCCCCGCGAGAGGTCATCGAGAAGCTCGGCGTCGAGGGCTATCGCTACTACTTCATGACCGATGTCACCCCCGGAACCGACGGAGCCATCAGCTTCGGTCGTATGGGTCAGGTCTACAACGCCGATCTGGCCAACAGCTGGGGCAATCTGATCTCGCGTTCGACCAACATGTGCATCAAGTACTTCGAGGGGGTCACGCCCGAGCGCGATGCCGGCGCGGCCGGCTATGCCGAGAACCCGCTGGCCGCTGCCGCGGACGGCATCTTCGAGCGCTATGGCGCAAAGATGGAGGCTTTCGCCTACGGGGATGCGGCCAAGGAGATCATGGATTTGATCCATGCCGCCAACCACTACATCGAGGATTCCGAGCCTTGGACGTTGGCCAAGGATCCCGCGAAGGCCGGCGAGCTCGCCAACGTGATCTGGAACCTGCTGGAGGCCATCCGCATCTCCGCGCATCTGCTCATGCCGCTCATGCCCTCCACGTCTGCAGAGGCCTTGCGCCGCATCGGCTGCGAGGACGAGGCCGCGACCGACGATATGGCGGCGTTTTGCACCTGGGGCCAGCTGAGCGCCGGCCTTCCGGTCGAGAAGGGCGAGCCCCTCTTCCCGCGCCTGGCCTAAATCGACCTGACCGATCGATTGGACCGACCGCCTGGAGTACCCGCCCTCGCCGATCAATGGGCGCTTTTGTGCCATCAGCACGCTGCGCTGCTCTTTAACGGCAATCTTGGGCGCTTCAGGCGGCTTGGTTCTTTGCCGAGCTTTTGAATGGAGCGCGTATGACCACGTCCCCGCTTGCGAACCCCACGGCCACACGTGAGATGCTCGAGGCGTTCGGCCTGGCGACCAAGCACCGTTTGGGCCAGAACTTCCTCATCGACAACCATGTCATCGAGCGCATTATGGCGCTTGCCGAGATCGCAGGTTCCGAGCGCGTGCTCGAGGTGGGGCCGGGTATCGGCACGCTGACCCTTGCGCTCGTGCAGGAGGCCGCCCGCGTGACGTCCATCGAGATGGACGCCGAGCTCGAGCCGGTTCTCGCGGCGCACGCTATGGACCATCCCAACTTCCGCTTCATCATGGGGGACGCGCTCACGGTGCCGCCCGCGGCAATCGCCGAGGCGGGTGAGGGGGAACCCACGCTGCTCGTGGCGAACCTCCCCTATAACGTGGCCGCGACAATCATCCTGCAGTTTTTTGAGACCATGCCGTCGCTTCGACGCGCCGTCGTCATGGTTCAAAAGGAGGTGGCCGATCGCATCGCCGCGGTGCCGGGGACCAAGGCCTATGGCGCCTATACGGTGAAGCTTTCACTGCACGGCGAGGTCACAGGCCGCTTCGAGGTCCCTCCGCGCTGCTTCATGCCCGCACCGCATGTGGATTCCGCCGTCGTGCGAATCGATCGCGTGGGCGCCTCTGGCGCTGAGGGCGAGGGAGCATCTCCCGTCGATGCCGCGTCCGTGGCGCGTGTGGTCGATGCCGCCTTCGCGCAGCGCCGCAAGACCATTCGCAACTCCATGAGCTCGAATGGCTTTGACAAAGACGTGCTCGACACCGCCTTCGAGGCGTGCGGGATCGCGCCGACCTCCCGCGCCGAGGTGCTTGCCACCGAAGATTTCATCGCGCTCGCCGCCATGCTCGCGAGCGCGCCGAACGGGGAGTGAGGCGTATGGCGATTTCGTTTACCAAGAAGAACAAGGTGCTCACACTGCCGGCTGCACAAGCGCCCCTGTTCGATACCCATGCCCATCTGCGATCTTTTTGGGGCGAGGATAAAGATCCCGCCGACGTGCTCGTCCGCGCATATGAATCGGGCGTGCGCGAGCTGATGGCCATATTCGACCCCATCTCGGACATGTCGGAAGAGACCCCTGATGCGCGGGCGTTCTCCCGTTGGTTGCACGGGGTGCTCGACGAGGCCGCCGAGCGCGGCGCGGGGCTGCGCGTTCGCTACCTGGTGGGCGTCCATCCTTACGGGACGCTCGATTACACCGAGGAGGCGCATGCGCAGATCGCGGAGGCGCTGGCAGACCCCCTATGCGCAGGTATCGGCGAGATCGGCCTCGATTATCATTTCGATACCGACGATCAGGTCGAGGCCGCTCCGCACGATGCCCAGATTGAGGTAATGGCGCGTCAGCTTTCGCTTGCCGTCGAGCACGACGTGCCAGTCGAGCTGCATCTGCGCAATGATTACGGCGACGAGGCCCGTTCGGCCCACACCGACGCGATCGCCGTGCTCAAGCGCATTGGCGTGCCCGCCGCCGGCTGCGTGCTGCATTGCTTTGGCGAGGACCGTGCGACTATGGAGCGATTCCTCGCGCTCGGGTGCCATATCGCCTTTGGCGGCGCCGCGACGTTCAAGCGCAACGAGGGCGTGCGCGAGGCGTTTGCCGCCTGTCCGCTCGACCGTCTGCTGTTGGAGACCGATTGTCCCTTTATGGCGCCCGAGCCCATCCGCGGTCTGGAGTGCGAGCCGGCGATGATCGCCCAGACTGCCGATGTCCTCATATATGACCGCGCGGACCGGACGGGAGAGTTGCCCGCAGCGATCGCCGCCGCGATTTGGAGCACCTCGAACACCCTATTTGGAGGAACCCATGAGTAAGAAATCGAAGCGCGGCATGACCCCCGAGGAGCTCGCCGAGCTCGAGGCCGAGGACGAGCGGGCGCTGGAGGTCGCTCGCGAGCTGCGCGCTCGTCGCGAGGCTGTGCAGGGTCCGGCGCCCATCGATCGCGAAATACACGCCTCCTTGCCGTTGACCCGCGTGTTCTACCCTTTGCTCGGCTGCACGATCGCGGCATTCATGGCGTCGCGATTCGCGGCGAACATGGGGATGTCCGAGCTCGAAACTGTGACGAGCACGGCCGCAACGCTGCTGTTCCTCACCTCCTTCATCGTGTGGTTCGTCTCGCGCCATCAGGCCAAGAAGCTCACGAAGGAAGCGAACGGAGAATAAGGTCGATTGCCGAATCGATTACATGGACGGGTGGGCCGGGGAAGATCGCTCTGGCGGCCCGCCCGCCTGTCTAAGGGCGTGGGTGTCCTCGGCCCGCTACGCGTTCCATCCGTCGATGGAGAGCGGGTCGGGCATGGTGGCATAGATGTGCTCCTCGGCCGTGGCCGGCTTGCCCTCAAAGAGGCGCACGAGGCGGTCGAATTGGACGGCGAGCCACTCGAGCGGATTGGGAGGCGCGAGTCTGTTGGCCGTTGTGAGCTTGACGGATCCGACGGCCTTGCCGTTTTGGGCATAGGTGACCGACCCCGCGGCGGTTCCTGCCTCGTGCTCGCCACGGAGCTCGTCGACCTCGACGTTCTGTTCGATGGCGCCTCCGAGCGTGAACACGCGCGCGGTCGCCTCTTCGTCGGCGAAGGTGAGGTCCATGAGCTTGTCGGACCAATCGGCGCAGGTCGCCTCGGCGGCCAGGGGCACGCCCCCGACCTGCTTGGGACTGGTGGCAAGCGGCAGGTTCGCAAAGTGCCCGTAGTACCAGTTCGCGAGCGTCAGCGTATCGTTGAAGCGTCCCTCGTCGCCCTTTGAGCCGAAGAGCGCGATATGAACCTCGCCCTCGGGTTCGCGCGAGAACGTGCACACAAAGCACTCGCCCGCCTCGTAGGTACTGCCCGTCTTGCCTCCAAGATTGCCATCGCGCCCGAGGATTTTGTTGCGCACGGTGAGGGGTAGGGACCGCACGCCGCCGTCGGATGAGGTGACGTGCATCTCGGTGGCGCCGCTGCAGGCAAAGGAGCGGAAGTCCTCATTGCGCCACGCCTCGGCCCAGATGCGCGTGACGTCGTGCGCGGTGCTGTGCAGATTGCCGACCCAAGCGCCGAAGTCGAGGCCATGGGGGTTCTCGAACAGCGTGTCGGTGCAGCCGAGTTGGGCGGCGCGGTCGTTCATGGCCTTGATGAAGGTCCCGTACGGATCGGGGCTGGTGGGATCGATCTTGCCGCCGACGTGCGTGGCGATCGCGGTGGCCACATCGTTGCCGCTCATGACCATGAGGCCGGTAAGCGCCTGCTCAAGCGTGAGGGTGTCGCCCTCTTTGAGGCCCACGCAGGATTCGCCCACCGTCGCGGCGGCGCGATCGACGGTGAGAATTTCGGATGGATCGCAGTGGTCGAGTGCGACGAGCGCGGTCATGACCTTGGTGGTCGAGGCGATTTTGATGGGGGAATCGGCTCCGCGCTCGTAGTACACGGAGCCGTCGGGACGCATGATGATGGCATGGGTTGCCAAGATGTCCGGCATCTCCGCCTCGTTCACGCCGAGTTCGCGGGCGGGTGTTCCCAAGACGAGGTCATCCAGGCTCGCGGCGGCGTGCGCGGGTGATGGGGCCATGAGCGACCCGGCTGCGAGGACCGTGCAGGCAAGGGCGATGAGGTGCCGCTTGCAGCGGATGGAGGAGGATGAATGCGAGTGTTTCATGGGCAGTCCCGGTGGTTCGCCAAAAAGGTGCTTTCGAGGACAGTACAGCACAGTATAGACTCTCGTGTGGACGCGATCGCGCCCTTCCTTCAATTTCTGAGAATCGGCTGCCGTATGCCGGAAGAGCGGAATGGGGGCGTGGCGAGCCTCGCCGCCGCGCGTCGACGGCCCGCCTTAAACCTCCCTTAAGCGCCCGGCTGTGGGGACGCCGCGCTGCGGGATGTCCCATAATGGACGAGACGGAAAGGAGCGCATCGTGGACACGCCTCGTATCCTCGTCGTGGACGACGAGAAGACCATCACCGACCTTGTGGGGATTTACCTGCGCAATGAGGGGTTCGATGTGACGCTGGCGTATAACGGTGCCGATGCCGCCCGCCTCATCTTGGAGCGTGAATTCGACCTCGCCGTGCTCGACATCATGCTGCCCGATGTTGACGGCTTCGAGCTCCTCCGCACCATCCGCGCCGAGCGCACCTATCCGGTTATCATGCTCACCGCGCGCGACGGCCAGTCGGACAAGATCGAGGGCCTCGCCCTCGGTGCGGACGACTATATGGTCAAGCCCTTCCGTCCGCTCGAGCTCGTGGCGCGCTGTAAGGCGCAGCTTCGCAGGTATACGCGGTACGGCAGTCGCGAGCAGGCGGTCTCCGTTGAGGATACGGGCCCGATCATCTCCTTCAACGGCCTCGAGATCAATCGCGATGCCCGCACGGTCACCGTGGACGAGAGGTCGGTGCGCTGCACCCCGCTCGAATACTCCATCTTGCTGTACCTCGCCGAGCACCGTGGCCACGTGGTGCCGGTCGAGGAGCTGTTCCGGGCTGTATGGGACGAGGAGTTCATGGCAGGATCCAACAACACCGTCATGGTGCACATCCGTCACTTGCGGGAGAAGCTGGGCGACGACGCCCAGAACCCGCGCTTCATCAAGAACATCTGGGGCGTGGGCTACACCATCGAGAAGTAAGGCTCCGTCGGGGCTCCCCATTCCGGCGATGACCTTCGCGTTGCATCCCGAGACATCTCGAAAATGAGGCGAAAGCAGGGTAGATGAACGTTGAGAGAAAGAGGCCGGCGCGGCAGCAGCACGCGCCGGTGAACCCCATGACGGGGTTGCCCGGCGACCATGCGGAGATACCGAGGCAGTCGGTCTCCGCCGACGGTCCCGCCACCGATGCCCCGGCTGCCTCCGCCGCCGGAGACCGTTCCTTCACGACCTCGAACGATTCGATCGACGAGGTCCTCGACAAACTGCGGATCTTGCTCGACAGCCGCCTGCTCTCACTGGTGGTGCTGGCCCTGCTCTCGTTCGTCGTCATCGCGCACGAGAGCCTCATCGCGTTCCTCATCGCGATCGTCGTGGGCCATATGCTCACGGACCGCTTCGTGACGGTCCGTCGTGCGGTCACGCTCGGCGGCTCCGCTTGGTTTTCCGTGATCTTCTTCGGGTCCCTGCTCACGGCCCGCGCACGTCCGTTGTTTGTCGACATCGATTACCTGTTCATGTTCTGCGGCTTTTTGCTCGCATGCGCGGTGTGCGGCGTCTTCTTCGTGGGACGCGCGCTGTACTATGCGGGTTATGACCGCGGCCAGGCCGCCGCGGACCGCGTCATCGCCGATCACCTTGTCGACCGTTTGATCGACAACCCGCAGGATGTGGACAACCTGGATGGGACTTTCCTCGAGGTGGAGGGCGCGATCAGCCGCGTGCGCGACCAGGGGCGGCAAGTCGCCGATGCCCTGCGCGACGAGGCGCGCCGCAAGGACGATCTGGTCACCTACCTCGCCCATGACCTCAAGACGCCGCTCGCCAGCGTCGTTGGTTACCTCTCGCTGTTGCAGGAGGCTCCCGACCTGCCCGTCGAGCAGCGCTCCCGTTTCACCGGCATCGCGCTCGACAAGGCGCACCGTCTCGACGCGCTCATCGAGGAGTTCTTCGACATCACGCGTTTCGATTTTCACGACATCGTGCTCACGCGCGGCTATGTGGACCTGTCCCTGCTTCTCGCTCAGGTTGCCGATGAGTTCTATCCCACCCTCGCCGAGCAGGGCAAGCACGTCGCAGTCGATGCACCGCTGAATCTCACGGTCCTCGTCGACGGCGACAAGATGGCGCGCGTCTTCAACAACGTGATGAAGAACGCGATCGCCTACAGTTATGAGGGCTCGACGATCCGCATCGAGGCCGTGCGCGGGGAGGGCTTCGTGACCGTGCGTTTTGAGAACCAGGGCGACCCGATTCCCGCCGCCAAGCTGGGGACGATCTTCGAGAAGTTCTATCGCCTGGATGCGGCCCGCGCGACCAATCGCGGCGGCGCCGGCCTGGGCCTCGCCATCGCAAAGGAGATCGTGACCGCGCACGGCGGAACCATTGCGTGCGAGTCGACCCCTGAGTGCACGGTGTTCACCATCGCCGTGCCCGCTTGACGAGGACGTCTCGACCTGAACTCCCCAAGATGGGGGCTGCCCCTAAATCGGGGCCTCCGGTTTGTCAGCGTTTGATATGCCGAGGGCGCTCGACGCATCCGGGCTTACACGCGCCTTACATGTGGTTCACGGGTGCCTGAAATGCAGGTCGTACCATGCTGGGAGCTGTGAGCAAGGACACGAGGAGGCTCGAAGGTGGACTACACGCCCGAGGATAGCGCCCAGGCGATGGCACGTGCGGCCGAGGAGGCTGCCCTGCGCGAGCGGGGCGACGCGCCGATGGTTCCCGCCGGATTGGGGAGCGAGACCGCCCCTGCGCACAAGACGCGCATCTCCGTTGAGAACGTGAACCTGTACTACGGCGACCATCATGCGTTGAAGGACGTGTCGATCGACATTCCCGAGCGCGAGATCACCTCGTTCATCGGGCCGTCCGGTTGCGGCAAGTCGACCCTGTTGCGCTGTCTGAACCGCATGAACGATTATGTGAAGGACTGCCGTGTCGAGGGGTCCATCAAGCTCGACGGTCGCGACATCTACGCCGATTACAACACCACGCTGCTGCGCCAGCGCGTGGGCATGGTGTTCCAGTATCCCAATCCGTTCCCCATGAGCATCTACGACAACGTCGCCTACGGCCCGCGCGGCGCCGGCGTGAAGAGTCGCAGCGAGCTCGATGCGCTGGTGGAGGATTCCCTGCGCCGCGCCGCTCTGTGGGATGAGGTCAAGGATAAGCTCAAGGAGTCCGGTCTGGGCCTATCCGGCGGCCAGCAGCAGCGCCTGTGCATCGCTCGCGCCATCGCGGTGCAGCCCGAGGTCCTGCTCATGGACGAGCCCACCTCGGCGCTCGACCCGATCTCGACGGTTCAGGTCGAACAGCTCGCCATGGAGCTCAAGCGCGACTACACGCTCGTGGTGGTTACCCACAACATGCAGCAGGCCTCGCGCATTTCCGACTCCGTGGCTTTCTTCCTGCTGGGTGAGCTCGTCGAGCACGCACCCACCACGCAGATGTTCAAAGCTCCGCGCGATCAGCGCACCGCCGATTACCTTACCGGTCGTTTCGGTTGATCGAGCATATCGGATGTGCGTCCCGCATGCGGTACCCGGTGCCGTGCGCGGGACGCACGCCGTTGTATCGGCGCGGGGCGGCCAAGACCGCGCGGCGGTGTCGTCCAGTGGGTAGAATTGTCGAAACAGCCGAGGAGGTATCGTTCACATGATCTATTACGTCGAAGATGATGACAACATCAGGGGCCTGACCCTGTACGCCCTGCGTCAGCAGGGTATCGAGGCAGAGGGTTTCAGCTGCGACAGCGAGTTCAAGGTCGCCGTCGCCCGCCGCGTGCCCGATGCCGTGCTCCTCGACATCATGCTTCCCGATACCGATGGTCTCGAGATCATGCGCCGCTTACGCGCGGATCAGGCAACTGCGACGGTGCCCATCATGATGCTCACCGCGAAGGACTCCGAGCTCGACAAGGTCGTGGCCCTTGACGGCGGAGCCGACGACTACCTGGCAAAGCCCTTCTCCCTCATGGAGCTCACGAGCCGTTGCCGCGCCCTGCTGCGTCGCGGCGGCATGATGAGCCGTCCCGCCCCCGAGATGCTGAGCGTGGGCGGCATCGAACTTTCGCCGAGTCACCGCGAGGTCCATGTGGACGGCCATGAGCTCAAGCTCACCTTGCGAGAGTTCGATCTGCTCGAGTATCTCATGCGCAAGCCCGGCGTCGTCTTCACGCGCGAGTCGTTGCTTCAGAGCGTATGGGGATGGGATTTCGACGGCGGTTCGCGTACTGTCGACGTGCATGTTCAGACTCTGCGCCAGAAACTCGGGTCGCATGCCGACCGCATCGAGACGGTTCGCGGCGTGGGCTATCGCCTGGTCGATCGGCCCGCGGCCGATGAGGCGGCCGTGGATTCCGCCGAATGAGCAGCCACCAGTCGCTGTCGAGGCGCGTGTTCGTGACCATCCTCGGGATGTCGCTCACGACCATCATCGTGTTCGCCCTCGCCCTCACCCTGATCGTGCAACAGCGGCTCGTCCATGCGACGAGCGCCGAGCTCGCCGACGAGGCGCGCGTGGTCGCGGCTTCGCTCAACAGCGCTTCCAGCCATCTCACCATGCTGCGTCGGCTGCATTTGGGGAACACCCGCGTCACCCTGGTCGATTCCGAGGGTTTTGTCCTGTTTGACAGCGATACCGATGCGAGCAAGATGGAGGACCATGCCGATCGCCCCGAGATCGAGCAGGCCGTCTCGACGGGCTATGGTTCCGCCGAACGCTCGAGCACGACGCTTGGCGAGGTCATGCTCTACCAGGCGGTGCGCCTTGCCGACGGCAGCGTGGTGCGCCTTGCCGAGGGCGAGGCGGGATACCTGGCCATCTTGGGGACGCTGTCCCTGCCCGTCGTACTCATGGTCGTCGGCGGCGCCGGCGTTGCCGTTGTCGTCGCACGGCGTGAATCGCACCGCATCATCGAGCCATTGCTCGAGGTCGATCTCGACCACCCGCGCCGCAATGTACAAAACGCCTATTCCGAGATGGAGCCCATGTTGGAGCGTATCGAGAGCCAGCGTCAGGAGCTCAAGCGCCAGATGCGCGTGCTGGCAGATAACGACCGCATGCGCCGTGAGTTCACCGCAAACATCACGCACGAGCTCAAAACCCCGCTCACCACGGTCTCGGGATATGCCGAGCTCATCGCCAACGGCCTCGTGACCGACGAGGCGGATTTGCGCGACTTTGGACGCCGTATCTACAGTGAGGCGGGCCGCCTCACCTCCCTGGTGAACGACATCCTCACCCTTTCCAATCTCGACGAGGCCGAGCGTTCCGAAGGGGACTCCGCCGCCGCGGCCCTCGGTGCACGGGAGCCCATCGACCTTCCGCTCATGCTCGACGGAATCGTCCAGCGTCTCGAGCATGTCGCATCGCGCGCGGAGATCGATTTGGCCTTGGATTGCGCGCCCGCCATGGTGACCGGTGTCCCCCGGCTGGTCGATGAGCTTGCCTACAACCTGACGAGCAACGCCATCCGGTACAACCATCCGGGCGGCTCGGTGACCCTCTCGTGCGGTGTCGAGACGACGCCGGGCTGCGATTTCCCCACGCCCTACGTCCGGGTTGCCGACACGGGCATCGGCATCGCGCCCGAGGAGCAGGAGAAGATCTTCGAGCGTTTCTACCGAGTCGATAAGAGCCGTTCCAAGGCGCGCGGCGGCACGGGATTGGGCCTTGCCATCGTGAAGCATATCGCCACCAATTACGGCGCCGGCGTCACCG